>CAZQLP010000018.1:5623-22072 GCA_964594225.1 uncultured Methanomassiliicoccales archaeon | reverse complement strand
CTCGAATGTGTGGGCCTCGCCGTACTGGTCAATCGCTAGTATCTGGTAGAAGTCTATGGGCTGACCATACTTGTCGATCCTGTGATCTGACATTGCCGCGGGAGCGTAGAAGATGTTGTAGCCGAACGCGCTGAAGGGGAACAGCCTGCCGTCGATGGCAAAGTAACCGACGTCGATGCCCGTCTCCACCCTTAGATCGTGGTAGACGGCGACCAGGTTATCCGTTCCTATGATCGCCAGCTGCACCTGCATGGCGGCGTACTTGGCGTTCTGGGCGCTCAGCTCGCTGTCGTAGGGCCCGTAGACGTCCGGGTTGCCCTTCACTACCTGGATGTAGTCGGATGGGTTGGTCATGATGTCGTTGACGCTGTCGACGTCCACGCCGTACCTCTCCAGGATGGTTACCACGGTCGGATCGTCCGATACACCGGTCTGATCCAGGGTCCGGGTGATCAGCATGGCGATGGCCCGGTCCTCGCCCTGACAGGTGATGAACTGCCCCGCGAACTGGTACGCGTTCTGGAAGTTGTCCGCCACGGTGGGGTGCAACCCCTCCTGGACGGCCTCGAAACCGTAGTCCCACCAGGACAGGAAGGCGGGTTTTGCGGCATCGGGATAGATGTCAGCGTCCCGTTCGCTGAACCAGGTCCATGCCGACGGCCAGTATGTGGTTGGCAGGGGCAGGGTGTAGGAGAACGCGCCGAAGTACCATGCGGTGCCGTTCACATCATCGTAGTTCGGCGGCTTGAGGAATTCGGGCATGACATCGTAGACCTCCTGCGAGTACTCCTTCTTGGAGTTGGAAGGTATTCCCGCGTCGACCGCGAACCAGATATTCGGCAGCAGTATGAGGAATGCCAGGAACAGCGCGCCGAGAACGTGCCTCAGCTTGATGATCTTCCTCAGCCCCGCTATGGGACTGCCCTTGAAAGTGGTCAGGGCCTTGGGGATGTCCTGGAAGTCAATGGCATCGATGATCACCGCGGAGATCCAGCCCCCGGTGATGGCGAAGGCGGGCGCGGCGTTGAACAGGAATCTCCCGGCCGAGACGGCCATGAACATCGAGATGCCGCTCCACACCACTATGAAGATGAGATAGGGGCTGGTGTCCTTGAACACCTTGTAGGCCGCGTACACCACCCCGCTGAACGAGAGCCAGAATGTCACGATACCGAACGACAGGACCAGGTTCGAGAATGCCGGGGGCTGCGCCTCCGAGATCGTCGAGTAGAGCTTGCTCTGGATGAAGTACCCCTGGCCCGTTATGATCGCCTCGAACAGGCTGGGCATCATCACCGAGAGGATGAACAGTGCCGCTCCAGCCACGATGGCGAACGTCGGGATTACAATTGTCCATGGCAGGTCCCGGGTGGCTATGAAGTAGCCGCCGAAGACCATGGCCGCCACGAACATGTAGAACGGTATATCAAACCAAGTGGCCCAGTAGTTCATCTGGTAGTATACCGGGGCCATTACCAGAAGGGCGACCAGCAGCATCACCCCGGTGGTTACCACCACCCCCATCGAGTCAATGTCCCGGAAACGGTTGACGAGTACCTGGACCACCAGGTACGCTAGTATGATAACCACCAGGTACGCGAAGCCGGTCCATATCATCGCCACGGCCGCCAGCATTATGCCCGAAAGCACGGCGTAGAGCAGGGAGCGCTGGTTCCCGCTGAGGTAATCGCGGAAACCGCTCCTAACGGACCCCGGGTCCCTCCATTTCGATACCCATCTAGTCCCCTTGATGTTCATTATGGCGAGGAGTATGAAGTAGAACGAGCAGACCGCGAAGAAAAGCACCATGGCGTCGTGGTCGGCATTGGACATCACGCTCCTCTGTATGTGACCGGCCATCACGGCGAAAAGGAAGGCCGCCACCAGCCCTGCCTTGTTCCCGAAGGCGGCGCGGCCCATGAGGTATATGGGTATGATAGTGAGCGTACCCCAGAAGGCGGTGGACATGACCAGGACGAACCCCATGGCGTCCCCCGAATCGGACCCGAAGGCCGAGAGGAGGGAGGCGCTGACGGCCACCGACCAATCGTAAAGGGGAGGCCTGGCGTTCCTCATCTCGTTGGGATAGTTGAGCATCGGGTCTATGACCAGATGCTCCCCGGTGGTCATCACGTAGTCGATGACCCTCTCGTGGTAGTAGGAGTCCGAACCACCGGAGACCAGGTATCCGTTGTCCACGGAGATCGAGTATCCAAAGTATACCCTGACAAAGAACGCGATGAACAATATGGCGGCCAGGATGACCACGATGTGCCAGTTCCTGCCGAACCATGAACGTTGGAGGCGGGACCTTAGTCCGGCCATCGGTCGTTTGTTAGTGGACGGGGGGCCTTTGTCGGCCCCTCTGTTCCTAGCCATGTTGCTGTCTCCATGCCGGAAATCGTGCCATCTGATTAATAACCCGATATAAAAAGATTGCCGGATTCTGGTACCCCTCGTATCCCAAGTCTGGATGCCCCCCTTTATCTGCCGATTTCACAGATTCCCCCTTATCTCCTCGACAAGGGTCTCCGCCGCCCTCCTGGGGGAATCCGCCCGATAGATCGCCCTACCCACGATCACGTAATCGGCGCCCATGGAGATCGGGTCCGACGCGTTCCCCCCCTGCGCGCCCACTCCGGGGGCGAGTACCAGGAGATCGCCGACCATCTTCCTTATCTCCCTGATCCGATCGGGGCGGGTGGCCGGAGCGATGACTCCGGCCGCACCGCATTCCACGGCCATCCTGGCGATCCTCTCCGCGGCGGGCTGGATGAACTCCATCCCACCCGGATGGCTCATCTCCACCACCACGAAGACGTCCGCCTTGCCAGAGGCCTCGACCGCGGTCCTTAAGGAATCGCTTCCAGCGAAGCCGTGCACCACCACTCCGCTGGCCCCCCTTCCCACGGCCTGCTCCACGATGAGCCGGTTGGTGTTGGGTATGTCCGCCACCTTGAAGTCGCATATCACGTCGGACATGGTCGAGAGCGTGCTGATGATCGCGGGAGAAGTGGCAAGGATCAGAGGCCAGTTGATCTTGACTGCATCCACCAGGTCCGAGACCTCCTCGGCCACGGCGATCGCCCTGTCCTCCCGTGTCTCGTCCAGCGCGAGTATGAGCCTGGAATCCTTCCTCAAGAAACATCCTCCCTTCGCTCGAACGGGGTCAATGATGTGAAGGCAATTCCACTATAAAAGCAAGGTCACTATTCGATTAGGGGCACAGCATAAATAGTGTTCCCGTGCTCGCTCAACGGTGGCGATCGAGAGGATGGAAGCAGGGTCCGCCTTTGTTGGCCTGCTGCCCAAGGGATGCGAGATGTGTCGCAGGGGATCCAAGATGGTCCTCCTAGTGACCGGGAAGTGCGATGCCGGCTGCTTCTACTGCCCCCTCTCCTCGGCAAAGAGGGGAAGGGACATGATGTTCGCCGACGAGATGCTGGTCGAAAGTGAGGAGCAGGTTCTGGAGGAGGCGAGGCTGATCGACGCGGAGGGCACGGGCGTCACGGGAGGTGACCCGCTCCATGACCTGGATAAGAGCGTGGCCATGATCGAATTGCTCAAAGACAGACTCGGACCGCGACATCATATCCACCTTTACACCTCCACCATCGACCGCGGCGCGTTCGAGCGGCTGGAGGACGCGGGGCTGGACGAGATCAGGGTCCATCCCAGCTTGGTGAAATGGGACAGAATGGACGACACCGACCTGGGAAGAATCGCCTCCGAGACCTCAATGGAACTGGGGCTGGAGGTGCCATGCATACCCGGGGAGTGGGATCGCCTACGGTCGCTGGTCGAATGGGCTGACGGGGAGAACCTCCGATTCATCAACCTCAACGAGCTCGAGTTCTCGGAGACCAACTGCGACGCCCTGCTGTCCAGGGGGTTTGAGATAAGGGACGACGTGTCCAGCGCGGCGCTGGGAAGCGAGGTGATGGCCATGGACATCCTGGATCTCGATCTCTCGATTTCCAGGCACTACTGTTCATCCGGCTTCAAGGACGGCGTCCAGCTGAGGAGGCGGATCGCCAGGAGGGCGGAAAACGTGGCACTTCCACTGGACATCATTACCGCGGACGGCACCCTGTACAGGGGGGTGGTGGAGACCGACGACCCTCTGGGGGCGATGCGCGCGATCGGGGAGGATTTCGATGTTCCCGCGGAGCTGATGAGACACGACCTGGAGAAGGGGAGGCTGGAGGTCGCCTCATGGGTTCTGGAGGAGATAGCGGACAAGCTGGAGATACCAGCATACCTCGTGGAAGAGTACCCCACCGCGGACAGGCTCGAGGTGGAGAGGATGCCTTTGAATAGACCAGCGTTAACTAGGCGACGCTGATGCTCTGGATGTCGTGGTGCCTGTTGACGACGTCCCTGGCGATCTTCAGGTTGCGGCCGTTCCTGCCGATGGCCCGTCCCTTCACCTTCGGATCGACCGTCACGGTGGCGTGACGGATGTTGCCCCTGTCCTCGATCTCGACCTTCCGCACCCCGTAGGAGTAGAAGACGTTCTTGATGAACGCCTCCGCCTCGTCAGCGTACTCGATCACCTGGATGTTCTTCCCGGTGGTGTTCTTGAGCCTGATGACGTTCTCGCCGCCCTTGCCCACGGCCCTGTTGGCATGCCCGGGTTCCACCACGAAGACCAGCTTGTCCTCCGTCTCAAGGCAGTCCCTGACCCTGATCTTGGTCACGCTCTCGAAGAGCGAGATGTACCTCAGGGTTTCCTCCGTGAAAGTGATATCTGGCATATTATCCCAGAGAAAGGATGTTTGAGGAGCCCTTGTCGATTACCACTAGAGCGGACACGGAGAATGGCTTCCCGCAGAGCGCGCCCAGCTCCATGTTATTGCCATTGTAGACGTGTGACCTGACCTCGTGCTCACCGCCGGTGAGGAATTCGTTCCTGTAATTGTTAGCCAGAATGATCAGCTGGGCCTCGCCCGATCTGACCGCCCTTTCCGATTCTCTCTCCCCGAACACCACCTCACCGGTGGAGTCCGCTATCTTCAAAGCCCTTCCGACGTCTATCATTTCATTGCTCCCTCTTGATGGGCGTGTACACGAGATTGACGGCTCCCGTGCCGAGTGTAACCGGTTGACCCACTATAATATTTTCTGCGACCCCGTCCAGAGGGTCCACCTCACCGGTCAACGCGGCGTGCAGCAGGTGGGCCGCCGTGATCTCGAACGCCGCCCTTGCCAGCACGCTCGACTTCCTGCCGGAGATACCGTGCCTGCCGATCGCCTTGACGTCTCCGTCGTTGGTCATCAGATCGGCCACGAGCATGATGTGCCTGATGTCCACGGTAAGACCCTGCTCGTCCAGTGTCCTCGATGCCTCCGCGATGATGGAGTTGCGGGCCGCCTCCACACCAAGCACCTCGAAGATCTCCTGGATGCAGTTGGTGTCGGTCCGGGTGGTGTCCACCATGTCCACCTCAAGCACCTTCTGGAGGTTGGACCCCTCGGTGTAGATGACGTACTCGTTGTCCCTCTTCCGTATGATGGCCCTCTTGATATTCTCGATCCCCTTGATCTTGGCGCCCTTCAGGATGTCAACGATGGCCTGGAGCTTCTTGAACGACGACGCGGGGGAGGAGATCTGGAACTGGGTCTCCTCCTGCTCCACCATGCCCTTGATACCCCTGATCGAGTTGAGGCGCTTGTAGATGTCATCCATGCTGATTCCCTTCTGCCGCATCTTGCGCTCCTCGGGGAACACGATCACCTTCATGTTGACGATGTCCGTCTCCAGGTCGGCGATGTCGATGAGGGTGCTCATCTCGATCTCGGAGGCGATCTGCCTGACACGATCGACGTCGTTCCCCACCTTCTTGTTCGTGTAGATGGTCATCATGGGCGTGGAGGGGATGCGTCTGGCATCCACGATCTCGATCAATCTTGGCAGACCGAGGGTGACGTTTATCTCCGCCACTCCCGCGTAGTGGAAGGTACGCATGGTCATCTGCGTTCCGGGTTCCCCAATGCTCTGCGCCGCCAGGATTCCGGCCGACTCGTTGGGGTCCATCATGTGCTTGTGGAACATATGGGCGGCGCCTTCGAGTATCCTGCGGAGGGTCTCGTCGGGCACGTCTATTCCCTCAAGCCTGCTGGCGATTGTCCTCACCACCGAGAGCGGGAGATCGAGGCCCATCTCATCGTTCAGCTCGCTCATGTGGGTTTCCAGCTCGGTGAGCTCCGGTGCCTTCACGGGCACATACATCGGGATCTCGGGTTTGGAGGGTTCCCTCTTCTTGGGAGCCTTCTTCGCCTTGCGGGTCTTCCTGCTGACCTTCTCCAGGACGTTGGCTGCCTCCTTCTCCGTGAAGCCCATGGAGACCAGCTTATCAGGCTCCGCCGAGATGATCTCATCCAGGATCCTGAACTCCTTCATCAGGCGGTCGATGTCATCCTCCTCCAAGCCCCTGCGCCTCAGCGCGTTGATGGTATCCTTCCGCGCCATTCAATCATCACCTCCGTCGAAGCCGGGATCGGCGACGCCGTTCTCTTCCTCCACATCCATGAGGTCCTTCTCCACCATGGCGTATCCGCTGACCTTCTTCTCATCCAGCTTGGCGAGTAACTCGGCCTCATCCCCCAGCACGTCCAGCAGGAGATCGTCAACGTCTATGGGCTTCCCCTGGATGCTCCTGCTCGGGTCGATTCCGTCCTCGCCGTACTCGAACTGGACCACCATATTGGCCGTGTTGCGGACGGTGCCGTCCTGCTTGAGCTTCAGGTCCTCGAGCGCGTTGATCAAACGCCTCTGCATGTAGCCCGACCTCGAGGTCCTTACCGCGGTGTCCACCAGCCCCTCCCTTCCGCCCATGGAATGGAAGAAGAACTCCGTGGGAGAGAGTCCGCTCTTGTACGAGTTGCGGACGAAACCCCTGGCCTCGGCACCCAGATCGCCCTTCCTAAAGTGGGGGAGTGTCCTGTTCCAGTATCCCCTGGCCAGACGCTCCCCGCGGACGGCCTGCTGCCCGATGCAACCGGCCATCTGCGAGAGGTTGAGCATGGAGCCCCTTGCTCCCGACCGGGCCATTATCACCGCGCTGTTCTCCAGGCCGAGGTGGCGACCCGCGATGTTTCCGGCCTCGTCCCTGGCCTGTCCCAGCACCTTCATCACCTCCACCTCCAGGGTCTCCTCGAGCGATCGCCCGGGCAGCTGCTCCAGAATTCCCTCCCTGTAGGCGGAGACCAGGTCATCCACCCGGTTGGTGGCCTCCTCAAGGACATCCTCGATCTGCCTCCTGGCCTCGGACGGAATGTCCTCGTCACTGATGCCGGTGGTGAAACCGTGGACCATGATCGCCCCGATGGCCAGCTTGGTGATGTTGTCCAGCAGCTCGCGGGCGGTGTCGGACCCGTAGTCCCTGGCGATCTTGTCCAGTATGCGGCCCTTGAACGACCCTATGGCGTTCTCGTCGATAGTCCCGCAGATGAGCTCGCCGTCCCTTATGCGGACGTACGCGTCGAGGTCACACTTCTCCTTCAGGCACTCGGTGCACTTGCGGCAGATGGACGCCTTGAATGTGATCTTGAAGTCTTCCGGGAGCACCAGGGATACCAGCTGCTTCCCTGTCCAGTACTCCACCCCGTCCTCCACCACGGCAGGTGGCGGGAGGGGGCGATGCCTCGCCTGTGAGAGTATGAACAGCGTCTGGCTGTGCGTGAACTTGGTGTCCTTGTGGGTGAGCGTGAACGCGCCGGTGATGTGATCGTGTATCGCCCCTATCACCGGTCCACCGAACCTGGGGGACAGTATGTGCTCCTGCACCTTCATGAGGATCTGGGCCTCCGCCCTCGCCTCGTTGCTCTGCAGCACGTGAAGGTTCATCTCGTCCCCATCGAAGTCCGCGTTGTAGGGCGGGCAGACGCACAGGTTGAGGCGGAAGGTCTTCCACGGCATCACCCGCACGCTGTGGGCCATCATGGACATCCGGTGCAGCGAGGGCTGCCTGTTGAACAGGACCACGTCCCCGTCCATGAGATGTCTTTCAACGACGTAGCCGACCTCCAGGCCCTCCGCCGCGGTCTCCGCGTTGCGGTCGGTGACCCTGATCCTTCTGCCGTCGGGGCGGATAATGTAGTTGACCCCTGGCTCGTACTCGCCCCCCTCCGGTTCCGGACCCCTGAGGACCATCCCCCTCAGGATCTCGAGATTCGCGGGTGTGACGAACATGGGAATGGTGAGCTCCCTCGCGGCCTTGAGGGGCACCCCGACCTCGTTGATGGATAGAATGGGGTCCGGGGAGATCACTGTCCTGGCGGAGAAGTTCACTCTCTTTCCCGAGAGGTTCGAACGGAACCTCCCCTCCTTCCCCTTGAGCCTCTGGACCAGGGTCTTGAGCGGCCTTCCTGACCTGTGCCTGGCGGGCGGGATGCCCGAGGTCTGATTGTCGTAGTATGTTGTAACGTGATACTGCAGCAACTCCCACAGATCCTCCACGATGAGCTGGGGCGCGCCGGCGTCCCTGTTCTCCCTCAGCCTCTGGTTGATCCTCAGGACATCCACCAGCTTGTGCGTGAGGTCGTCCTCCGACCGGTCGCCGGATTCAAGGGTGATCGACGGCCTCACCGTGACCGGCGGGACCGGCAGGGCGGTGAGGATCATCCACTCCGGCCTGCAGGAGGAGGGGTCGATGCCCAACGGGGGAAGGTCGGGGTCCGGTATGCGCTCCAGCCTCTCCCTCACCTCCTTGGGGGTGAGCTTGTGACCGTCCTCCCGGAAGGTGGTGGGCTTGTCCAGGGTGATCTTCAGCTGTTCCGCGCCGCAGTGGGGGCAGATGGGCTTGGAGGAGGCGTCCTTGGCCGTCTCCTTGGACAGCAGGCGGATCTCCGTGGTGTCTCCGCCAAGGTCCTCCACCAGCTCCACCTGGTCCTGGTATTCCTTCACCTGCTCCCCCGAGAGCAGCAGGCGGCCGCAGACCCTGCAGGTGGACTGCAGGAGCTTCTTGATCTCCTTCATGAAGCCCACGTGTATCACGGGCATGGCCAGGTCGATGTGACCGAAGTGACCTGGGCACTCGTCCACCTTGTGACCGCAGGTCTTGCACCTGAGACCGGGCTCGATAACCCCCATGTGAGGGTCCATCAAGCCCATGTCTATGGGAAAGCCGTCGTCGTCGTAGGTGTCCGCGGTGATCACCTTGGTGGCGGACATCTTCCTGATCTCATCAGGTGACAAGCAGGAGAACTTGATCCCGCCGATCCTCTTTGACACCCCTCTCATCATCTCAAATCCTCCAGTTGGAGACGCATGGCGACGCCAAGCGACAGCAGTTCATCGAGCAGCAGCTTGAAAGCGTACGACGTCTGCACCAGGTGGACGTTGGTGTTGTTGCCGCACACGGGACAGCGGAGCGCCCCCCTTCGATCCATCATAGCCACGTGCCCGCAGTCGGGGTTGCCGCACACGTACTGAAGGGTGCCGTCGGACTCGTCGAGCAGCCTGTCCTTGATGACCATCGCGGCCCCGTGCCCTATCAGGCAGTCCCTCTCCATCTCACCGAATCTCAGGCCTCCCTGCCTGGAGCGGCCCTCCGTGGGCTGCCTCGTGAGTATCTGGACGGGTCCCCTGGACCTGACATGGAGCTTGCCGGATACCATGTGATGCAGCTTCTGGTAGTATATGACCCCCACGAAGATATCGGCGGGGATCATGCGGCCCGACCGGCCGTCGTACATGACCTCATTGCCCGTGTGTTTGTAACCGTTCCTTATCAGGGCCTCCCTGAGCACCTGTTCGTTCTCTCCCGAGAACGGGGTGCCGTCGATGAGGCGGGCCTCCATGGATCCCACCTTGCCGCCGATCATCTCCAGGACGTGGGCGACGGTCATACGAGAGGGGATCGCGTGCGGGTTGATCACGAGATCGGGCTGGACACCCTCGGCCGTGAAGGGCATGTCCGGCTGGTCCACCAGGAGCCCGATGACGCCCTTCTGCCCGTGCCTGGACGCAAACTTGTCGCCCAGCTCCGGTATCCTCTGGTCCCTGACCTTGACCTTGACCAGCCGGCTCCCGTTCTCCGACTCGGTGAGCATCACGCTGTCCACCCAGCCCGACTCCCCTGGCCTCACGGTGATGGAGGTCTCCCTCCTCTTCTGCGGGGTCAGGAAATCGGTGTCCTCCTCCAGGAAACGTGGGGGGGAGGTCTTTCCTATCAGCACGTCCCCGCCGCTCACGGCGGTCTCCGGGGATATAAGCCCGTCCTCGGAGAGGTTTACGTAGGCCATGTCGGCCCTGGCACCCCTGACATCGGGAGAGGGGATCTCCAGGTGATCCTCCTGACCGCCGGGGTAGCGCCTCTCCTCCGCGCGGTATGTCCTCATGAACGTGGAGCGTCCGAGACCGCGCTCCACGCTAGCCTTGTTCAGGACCAGCGCGTCCTCCATGTTGTAGCCGTGATACGACAGGATGGCGACCACGAAGTTCTGACCCGCCGGCCGATTGTTGAAGTTCACGAACTCCATGGTCTTCGTCTGGGCCATGGGCTTCTGGGGGTAGTGGAGCAGATGCCCCCTGGTGTCCGGTCTCCTCCGGTAGTTGGAGGTGGCCACCCCCAGTGACTGCTTCGCCATTCCGGCCCCCATCGTGACCCTCGGTGAGGAGTTGTGCTCTGGATACGGAACGAGACCGGAGCAGGCTCCCAGTATGCACATTGGGTCCAGCTCCATGTGGGTGTGCTCCTTGGACAGCGGGGAGGGAATCGTCATATGTCCGTTGCAGTGGACGCACCGCAGCATCACGCTGCCGTCCTCACTGCCGGGGTTCATCCAATCGACGTCGGAAGGGGAGAGGGCGGTGGCGCAGTTGGGGCATCGGTCGGGCACGTGAAAGGGCTCGACGGCGATGAAGCAGTCCTCCTCCTCCTCGGCGTCCAGCCATTCCAGGACGCCGTCCCTCAGGAGATCGGACCACCTGGCCTTTCCATCCCTGATGTCATCCAGATGCTTCCTGGTCAGCACTGTGCGGCCGTTCTCCAGGACCAGGAGCGCCCTGCGGAGCCTTCCTTCGTCGCAGTTGATGATGATCTCGTCCATCTCCTCGTCGTGCCTGATGTTGATCTCGTGGGAGAGGATCCCGCATCTCCTCCTCTTCCTCACCTCATCGACCAGCTCCCTGGATCTGTCGTGCACGCCCACCAGGTCGCCGTTGACGTACACCCTGGTGCCTGTCTGCTGCTGGCCCTTCACCTCCTTCACATCGAGGTCACGGAGCAGCCATCGCACGTCCTCCTCCCTGAATCCCTCGGACACATCGATGATCAGGGCCGCGTTCTTCACCAGGCCACAGTTCTGACCTTCGGGGGTCTCGTTGGGGCACAGCCTGCCCCACTGCGTTGGGTGAAGGTCCCTTGCCTCGAAGTGCGGTTGGGACCTGGTCAGGGATGATGTCACCCTCCTCAGGTGGGAGATGGTGCTCATATTGGAGGTCCGGTCCAGGAGCTGGCTGACGCCAGCCCTTCCACCGACCCAGTTGCCCGTCGCTAGGGCGTGCAGGAGCCTGTGGGTGAGCAGGTCCGGCCTGATGGCCGAGGCGATCCTGAGGTCCTTCTTGCGGGCGTAGTTCCGCTCGAGCTGGTACTTGAGGTCCTTCATGAGGTTGGTGTACGCCACCCTGAACAGGTCCTCCATGAGGTCGCCCGAGAGCTTCAACCTCTTGTTGGCGTAATGATCCTTGTCGTCCTCCTTTCTCAGTCCCAGAGAGAGCTCCAGAACGGACCTCGCTATCCTTCCGAGGAAAATGGCCTTCTTCAGCCTATCGCCTGGAGTGTCCCCCAGGTGAGGGAGGAGAGAGCGGTCGATGATTGACTCCACCTTCTTGATCCTGTACTCCTTCGCCTGGCCAGTGGCGAACTTCCTCTCCAGATAGAGGAGCGCGTCCTCAGAGGTGAAGATGCCGTTGGGGGGGTACATCTTGCTGTCCTGGCACTCCTCAATATTGGCGTAGACGATGTTCGTCATCTCCGCAACGCTCACGATGGCCTGACATATCTCCTCGTCGCTGTCCATTCCCAGGGCCTTCATCAGCGCGATGAGGGGGATTTGCCCAGACGCGGCCGGAACGGTGACCATCAGCATACCGTCCTTCTTCTTCTCCACCAGGGTCAGGGCCCTGTACCCCTCCCTCTGGGAGAAGACCTTTGCCACCTCGAGCCGGGTGCCGTATCGCTCGTTGAACTCCACCATGACCCTGTTGGGCGCAAGGTCCTCAAGGGAGATCAGCACACGCTCGGTCCCGCCGATGATGAAGTAGCCTCCCGGATCACTGGGATCTTCATTCTCATCGATGAGCTTCTTCTCGTACTCCTCCTCGGTGAGTTCCCTTTCATCCTCCAGGTTATCCAGGTGTAAATTGCATTTCTTGGAACGGGTCATGATGGGCAGGTCGCCGATATGCACCCTCTCCGGCTCCTTCTCGATGCCGTCCTCGATGACCGTGAAATCGATGTGGATTGGGGAGAGGTAGTTCAGGTTCCTCAGCCTGGCCTCCATGGGGGTGAGATTGTGGGTGTAGCCGTTGGCCTCTCTGACCACCGGGAGGTCGACGTTGATCGTTGGCCTGGACTGGGGGTCCACGGTGCCCGTCTTCTCGTCCCTCCTTCGCCCCACCCTGATCTCGATGACCCTTCCATCGGTGCGGTCTGGATCCAGGCGGATTATGCCTCGGTCTATGTCCTCCGCCGACACGCGAAGGTTGTCCACTATCTTCTGCATCCTGGAGCTTGGATTGTCCAGCGTGGACAGGAAGTCGTTGAAGCTCGAGATGTGGTGGTTGACTATGCTTCGCTCTCTGAAGTAGAGTTCTACAAGATCTCGCAAATATCTCACCCTCTGATTACCAGGCGGTAGGCCACAAACTGCTCAGCGGTCTGACTCTGCCTTACCACCTTGATCACCCGGCCCTCCCGGATGGGACCGTAAATCTTTTCCAGAATCCTTATGCAGGCGTCGCTGTGCCTTACCTTGGGAAGTTGGTCACGGGTCAACTTCATGATGTTCAGGACATCCGCGGCTTCCTCCTCGGAGAGCAGATAATGCTCCGGCACTAATTTATGCTCTAGGACATTAAAACCTATCTCGGACACGAATACCACCTCGCCGGTCAAATGGGACCTTCCAACCTGCAAAAAGCCCTTCTGGACCACTAAGTACTAGTGTTATAAGAATACATCGACTGTTATCGATTTGAAGGTTTCGCTCCATCTTTCCCCTCACTTTTCCAAGCGGGCCCGCGGGGATTTCCGACGCGCACGATGGCGTTTCGTGAGCTTTTCGAACCCCGGACCACCTGGTTAAAAGCCAGATGCTCTTTCTAGGGACACTTGCTTGCAAGAATCCTACCTAGCTGAGCTACGGGCCCTTTGGAAGTTGATGCCGGCATGCGGAAGAACGGGAATCTACTGTTATTATTTAAATGTTACCCAATTCACCCCCATATCCGCCATTTCACTCATCCTCCCGGGCTTCTGCAATTGTCGAACAACGGAATCTGAGCCCAAGAACAGGGATTCTATTTTATACATATCGGTTTTCGGGTCATTTGGATCCCTATCCCGTGAGGGATCGGGCAATGTCATATCCCGATTCTATGTGCGCAATACATATACTGACGCATTCGATTGGTATTCAATTGATATAACAATGAGGGATGATGCGAAATGAAGATAGCTCATATCTCCGACCTGCACGTGACCAGCCCCTACTTCGTCGAGGAGTGGGGGGATATCGTCATCGAGAAGGTTAACTCGTTGTCCCCCGAGCTGCTGATGGTCACCGGGGACCTCACCCAGGATGGATACCTTCACGAGTTCGAGATCGCCAAGAGATACGTCGACAGATTTGATGTGGGAGAGAGGATCATTGTCCTCGGGAATCACGACGCTAGGAACCTGGGCTTCGAGATATTCGAGGAGATCTTCGGAACCAGATACCCCTTCTTCGAGACGGAGGAGGTGGCGATATTCGGTGTCGACTCCACTGTCCCGGATATAGACGATGGGCACGTGGGACGGGAGTACTACGACATCATCGCCGACAGGCTCCACGATCGCGACAAGGTGCGGGCACTTGCCCTGCACCATCATCTCATACCTATCCCTGGAACTGGAAGGGAGAGGCAGATACCGGTGGATTCTGGGGACATGCTCAAACTGATCTGCGAGCTGGACATCGATCTGGTGTTCTCGGGGCACAAGCACCTGCCCTGGGTGTGGAAGCTGGAGGAGACCCACTTCGTGACCGCTGGCACCTCGACCACCCGCCGGCTCAAGGGAAGATCCCACCCCTCGTTCAACATTATCGACATCGAGGACGGAGGCATCTCCATAGAGGAGGTGAACGTCATCAGCGGGAAGTCGAGGAAGGTCCTGACCATATGAATGGTTCGCCAGCAGTCTGTCGGCGGGGACCGTGCACTTATATATCATGAATATGTATCCGGCCAGAGGCGAGAATATGGACAAGGAGAGAATCTGCAGTTCGTGCGGTATCAGACTTATCGGTACCGGGATCTCCTTCTTCCCCTGTCCGATGTGCGGAGGAACGGAGATCGGAAGATGCAAGCAGTGCCGGGATCAGAGCGTTACTTACGTCTGTCCGGAATGCGGTTTCGAAGGACCGTAGGTGATATGAATGGGAAAGGTAGCGGCGGCGTACAATCTCATGCCAGAGGACTTGGAGTACCCGGTGGAGAGTATAGCCGAGGCCATCCCGGGTTACCTCCCTGAGGGGGTGGAGCTGAGCGCATTCGAGATCAAGCCCCTGGCCTTCGGTCTCAAGGTGATCGAGGCCACCTTCGTGATGGACGACATCGAGGGAGTCGTGGACCGGCTGGAGGAGTCGCTGGCCAACATCCCGGGCCTGCAGAACGTGGAGACCTTGTCCATCACGCTTATCTGAGTCACGCTGCCCGTGGGTCCACATCCCTCCTGCCTTCCGGCCGTGGATGTGAGGGAGGGTGGATCCAGGAGAGGGCCCGGAACACACCTAGAAGGAAAAGGAAAAACTAGCTCGAAAGGATCCGTGTTCCAAGTATCCAGATATGCTATATCGAGCATATTGAAATCCACATTTTAACGTTTGGCATGAGGCCCGGGGCGAAAGAGCGCGAGGAATGGGAATTCGGTAAGGGTTTCAGTCGGGGAAGGGCTTGATGATACCGTGCTTCATCGCCAGTTGGGTCTGATCCCTGGCCCGCTTGATGATGGCCGACGAGATTTCGTAAAGCTCGTCCCTGCTCATTACCTTCAGGGCGATACCCTGCTCTATTGCCTTCATCCCGACCGCGGTTGCCTCCCTTGGGAACACCTCCCACTCATCCATGTTGGGAACGATGTACTCCTCGGTGATACCGTTGTCATCCGCCGTTTGGGCAATCTCGTAGGCCGCGGCGATGCACATCTCGTCCGTGATCGTCTTCGCCCTCACGTCCAGGGTACCGCGGAAGATCCCCGGGAAGCCTATGGAGTTGTTCACCTGGTTGGGGAAGTCCGATCTCCCGGTGGCCACGATCCTGGCCCCGGCGTCCTTAGCGTCCCAGGGCCAGATCTCGGGGACCGGGTTGGCGGTGGCGAAGACGACGGCGTCGTCGGCCATGCTCGAGATCCACTCCTTCTTGATCGTATCCGGTCCGGGCTTGGAGGCGGCTATCACCACGTCGGCCCCCCTCATGGCCTCTGACGGATCTCCCTCCCTGCCCTCTCCATTGGAGTTCTGGGCCATGAACCACTTCTGGGCGTACTTCTCCTTCAGATCCTCCCTTCCGGGATGGAGAATGCCTTTGGAATCGCACATACACATGTTCTTGAACGGGACGCCGGCGGCGTTCATCACCCTGGAGATCGCGATGCCGGCCGCGCCCGCGCCCAGCATGGCGAAGGTGGCCTCGTCCAGCCTCTTGCCCACGATCTTGAGGGCGTTTATCAGTCCCGCGACCATGATGGTGGCGGTGCCCTGCTGGTCATCATGCCATATGGGAATCCTGGCCTCCTCTCTCAGGGTGTCGAGTATGCGGAAGCACTTGGGGTGGGAGATATCCTCAAGGTTGATCCCGCCGAATGAGGGCTGGAGCCACTTGACGGCCTGGATGATCTCGTCGGGGTCCTTGGTGTCGAGGCAGATCGGGATGGCATCCACGCCGCCCAGGTACTTGTAGAGCATGCACTTCCCTTCCATGACCGGCATGCCGGCCTCTGGCCCGATATCGCCGAGACCGAGCACCCTCGTCCCGTCCGATACCACGGCCACGGTGTTCCACTTGCAGGTGTGGTTGTATACCTCCCCGACGTCCTTCTCGATGGCCCTGCAGGGCTCCGCGACACCCGGAGAGTACCACACGGCAAAATCGTTGAAATTGTGAATGGGAGCCTTTGGTATCACCTCTATCTTGCCACCGTAGAAAGGATGGTACTTCATGGCCAGCCTTCCGGGCTC
>CAZQLP010000018.1:0-5523 GCA_964594225.1 uncultured Methanomassiliicoccales archaeon | reverse complement strand
CCTGCAGGACTCGGGGTAAGACCCTTCCTGCATCCCACTGTCAGAGCGATGTACGGGGCGGTGCTGGATGCGGGGGGCAGTGCGGAATACCTCACGGTGGATCGGCTCAGGGAGGGCGGATCCCTGCCCCCGGCCGACCTGTACGCCATACACGCGGGGTCCGCCGTGCCCGGGAGGTACATGAGATCCATGCCCGCATCCAAGAGGGAGATCCTCTCCCTCATTGACCGCGCCGGGGGCGAGGTGATGTTGGGCGGGCCAATGGCCATGGAGGGACTGGGCCGTGAGGATATCGTTCTCGTTCCCGGCGACCCCGCGGCGGCCGTCCACGACATGCTGGAGAAGGGCAGAGCGTCCCGAAGATGGAGGGGGCTCGAGGAGTGGAACAGGTGGATGCTCCTGGGGGCCGAGATCGCGGGGATCCACCCCGACTTCCCGGACCCCCTGACCGTGGAGGTGGAGACCTACAGGGGATGCATGCGCTACGAGAGCGGGGGATGCTCGTTCTGCGTCGAGCCCCTGAAGGGCCGGCCCCTCTTCAGGGAGGTGGAGGACATCCTGGAGGAGGTCACCCTCCTCTCGGAGATGGGCGTGCACAACTTCAGACTGGGGGCCCAGACCTGTTTCCTTTCGTACAAGTCCAGCATGTCGAGTGGGGAGATCGTCCCCGATCCAGATGAGGTGGGGAGGCTCCTCTCGGGCATAGCCTCCCTGAGGCCCAGGGTCTTCCACATAGACAACGCCAACCCGGCCGTGATAGCCGACCGTCCTGAGGAATCGGGGGAGATACTGGAGAGCGTGGTCAAGCACTGCACCAGCGGTAACGTCATGGCGCTGGGCATGGAGAGCGCCGACCCCGCGGTGATCAAGGTCAACAACCTGAACGCCACACCGGATCAGACGATGTTCGCCATAGAGGCCGTGAACCGCGCCGGGAGGGAGAGGGGGGAGAACGGCCTTCCGAAACTGCTCCCGGGGCTGAACTTCATAGTCGGGCTAGAGGGGGAGATCCCGGAGACCCTGAAGATGAACATGAACTTCCTGAATGAGGTGAGATCGAGGGACCTGCTTCTCAGGAGGATCAACATCAGGCAGGTCATGTGCATCAGGAGGAACTTCGGGCCCACCGTGAAGCGGTCCCACTTCCTCAGGTTCAAACGGGAAGTCCGGGAGAGGGTGGACCGCCCCATGCTGGAGCGGATGACACCGATGGGCACCGTCCTGAGGGATGTCTACCTGGAGCGGAGGGACGGCAACAGGACGTTTGGCAGGCAGGTGGGCGGCTACCCCATCCTGGTCGGCTTCAACTACCCCCTGGATCTGGAGAGGTTCGTTGACGCCGCGGTGGTGGGTTGGGGGTTCCGCTCGCTGACCGTGGTCGAGTACCCGTTTCCTGTCAACCGCTGTCCCCTGACCGCGCTCTCGTCCTTGCCGGGCGTGGGCAGGAAGAGGGCCATGAGGCTGGTCAGGGCCAGACCGATCAACGGAAGGGGTGAGGTGGAGGCGGCCCTGGGCGATCCCTCGGTCACGAATGGGATAGTCGGGCTGATGAACTTCGACCTGATTCCTGGTGAAGATTAATATCGGACACTGACGTTCTTCGCTACATGGACCCGCGCTCCCTCGCAAGGTTCCCGTTCCTGAAGGAGGCCTCGGAACTCGTAAGATCGAAGAAGATCTCCATGGGGGACCTCCTGGGAGGCGTGGCATACGAGGAAGCCAGGGAGCGTGGCATGGGCCGGACGGTGGACGCCCTGGAGAGGGGCGAGATCGCCGACAGGCCCATGGCCCGGGAGCTCGACAGCGTCCAGGAGATCCTCTCCTATCCACTGGCGAGAATGCTGGTCTCCTGCGTTCCGGACCAGTTCCTCATCAAGAGGTACGCGCTGGCCGAGGGCGAGACCATGAAGCGGCGTCTGGAGCAGGAAGATCTGAAACTGATCGTGGATGTGGCCGAGCAACTGGGGGTGAGGGCCGTTGTTGTGGAAGGTTCCCTGAGAATTCAGTTCACGGACTATCTCCGCTTCACATCCAGGATAAGGAGCAGGGAGTGGAAACTGGTCAACAACGAGGTGTTCAAGGGGTTTGTCTTCCTCCCCAAACCGAGATTCTGCAGAATCATGCAGCAGGCGCTGCAGGACAGGATAGAGGATGAGCTGCCCATGGAGGTCAGCGACGAGATACTGGACTCTCTCAGGTCGTACTGGAAGCCGCTGGAGACCATGGTGGCCACATGGAGGGAGAGGTACCGGGCCGAGGATCTCGGAGAGGTCAGCATCGTCAAGTTCCCGCCCTGCATGAAGCGGCTTGTGGCCATCGCCCAGGCGGGCGAGAATCTGCCCCATACGGGGAGATTCGCTCTCACCTCCTTCCTCAGCTTCATCGGGCTGTCCCCCGGCGAGATAATCAAGCTGTTCTCCGAGTCCCCGGACTTCGATCCATCCAAGAGCAGGTACCAGATCGACCACATCACCGGGGAGATATCAGGAACGCGGTACACCCCACCAGAGTGCTCGACCATGAAGAGCTACGGCATCTGCTTCGACGAGGACCCGCTGTGCAGGAATCCAAAGGTGAACCACCCGCTGACCTACTATCGGATCAAGTCCAGGAAGAGAGCCAGGGAAGGGTCGGAGGAGAGAGGGGAGGAGGAGCTGAATCAGGATTGACCCCGCTCGTCAAGGCGCCTCCAGATGGTCACCCCCCGCTGGATCGCGGTGAGGTTGCCCACCACAGCGAAGTAGACCATCATCAGCTCCATCAGGGAGAACGTGAAGGGGCCGAGGGTGAACCAGCCCGTGGTGTAGAACATGACGGCCCACTGGAGGAGGGGGACCGCGGTCATTAGGACCACACGATCGGCCCTCCCGAGCAGCCCGGCGTAGAGCCTGCCGGCCCCGATCGCCTGGGCCTGGGTCCCCATGTAGCTTGTCAGCAGTACCCCGATCACGGCCAGGATCCCTATGAATGGATTGCACCAGGCACTCACCGCCACCCCGCCTATCATGAAGACGTCGGCGTAGCGGTCCAGCACGTGGTCAACGAAGTCGCCCTTCCTTGAGACCTTGCCCGCCAGCCTAGCGATCTTGCCGTCCAGGGCGTCGAAGAAGCCGCTCACTATGACCAGGGCAGCCCCAAGGGGGAGAAGGATCTCCCAGCTTCCGGGGCTGTAGTAGAACGACAGACCCGAGAGGAAGGCAATGACTATGGCCACCACCGATATGGCGTTCGGGTCCACGCCTATCAACCTCCTTGCAACGGGTTCCAGGAATGGGTCCGCGCTCTTCCTCCTGGCATCTAGAACCAGTCCAGCACCTCCTCGCTCCAGTCGATATTGCCGGGTGCGTACTTCTCCCTTTCCCCCTGGATGATCTCCTCCAGTGCGTCAGCCACCTCTTCTGGGGTGAGGAACGTGGTGTCCAGCTCGCAGACCTCCACCCCGGAATCGAGGGCCTCTATGAGGATGACGTCGCAGGCCTCGGCCTCCATGTTCTCCATGATCTTGGACTCGCTCCACCCCCTGGAACGCATCCTCTGACCCAGGAGAGATGGACTGCACCTCAGGACCACGGTGAGCCCCACGGACAGGAGATGGGAGAGATGCCCCTCTATGATCACGTCGTCCTCAGACTCCATGCCCATGACCTCCCTGTCCAGCAGGTCTAGGTCCACCTCGTACGTGTCCCTGTCCGCGTCGTAATCTCCCGTCAGTCCCTTCTCCCGGATCAGCTTGGAGATCTCGACGACCGCGCGGCCCCGGGTGGAAAGGACCAATGAAACGGCGCTCTTTCCCACCCCAGGAGTACCAGACAAAGCTATGATCATGATACCAAATGGTCGCATGGGGAAAATATATGTTCGGGGGATGCCCCCACAGACATCACCTCGAACAGGGCCCCGCGGGCCCTCCCCATCTTCTACGAGGCAAACCCTCATTTAACCACTTGACTTCTCATATAAGATAATTGGTGTAGCATGCTACAGTCATTATTAAATATGAGAACGTGCCAGTCCTGGGGGCCATACACTGCGATCATCGCTCCAGACACTTGTCTATCAGGGCCCGGTGAAAATCGAGCAGGAGGAAGGCCTCCTCCTCCCCCCTTCTCAACTTCCTCAGAAGTGTCTCGGGACACCCCGTTTCGAAAGTGAAGTTGAAACCAACGTCCATAAGGCACAGGTTATTGGGAGGGGCCAGACCGAAGGAGACGCCCCGGCCCTGAAGTGCCCCGATCACCTGCTCAAGGGTGGATGCCCCCCGACCCACCGACTCGATGGCGGCCACCATTCTTCTGACCATGCTCCTCAGGAATTCTCTGGCGATGAAGTCCAGCACCATGAATCCCCCCATGGACACTGCCCTCACCTCCCTGATCACCTTGATCGGGCTCCTGCCATCGCTCCTGCAGAACCCGGTGAAGTCGTGCTTGCCCTGGAAGAGGCTGGCGGCCTCCATCATCAGCTCGATATCCGCTCCACTGGAGGGCAGGAGGTACCGGTACCACCTGCTCGTCGCCCTCCTAGGGGTGAACGGATGGGGCACGATCGCGATGCCGTGCGCGTGGACGTCGTCGCACTGGGCGTTCAGCGCCTGCAGCAGTTGTTCCCTCGGAAAAGCGGTGTCGAATGCCACCACGTTGCCCAGGGCGCTGACCCCTCGATCGGTCCTGGATGCCATCTTGAACCTGGAGGATGAGGGGGAGTCGATGGCCCCGATCAGCTCGAGGGAGCGGATGATCTCCCCTTCCACCGTCCGCTGGTCGGGCTGCCTCTGCGACCCCGTGAACCTCCGACCGTCGTAGGCCACCTTCACTGCCGCCCTGCACTTCATGTTCATCAGAAAGTATGAAATCGTAATAAGACTTCCGAGAAGGTGATGGGGCGTTTCAAGGTGGTGCTGGTCAATCCCAAGTTCGAGGGGAACGTGGGAGCTGTGGCCAGGGCCATGGCCAATTTCGGCTTCGACGATCTGTGGCTGGTGAACCCCTGCGAGATAACCGACGAGGCCAGAAAGAGGGCGAAACACGCCAATTATGTCCTGGACGGGGCCATTGTGGTCGATGCCTTTGAGGATGCCGTGAAGGATGCCTCGCTGGTGGTGGGTACCTCTGGCATAGTCAGCTCAGGGGAGAAGCACTTCATCCGTCTCTCCATCACCCCGGCTGACCTTTCGGCCAAGATGGAGGATTACGAGGGGAACGTGGCCCTGATCTTCGGAAGGGAGGATCTCGGCCTCTTCCAGGAGGAGCTGCAGCGATGCGACATCCTGGTGCACATCCCGACAAGCGATACCTACCCGGTCCTGAACCTCTCCCACGCCGTGGCCATCATCCTCCACGAGCTCCGCTCGAAGATGCCCCACGAGCTCTCCCCCACCGAAGCGACGGATGTGGAGAGGGACAAGCTGTTCGAGTTCTTCGCGGACCTGCTGGATGCCATCGATTACCCCGACTTCAGGAGGGAGAAAACCGAGATCATGTTCAGGAGAATGATGGGGCGGGCGGTCCCCAGTAAGTGGGAGTT
>CAZQLP010000017.1:0-22895 GCA_964594225.1 uncultured Methanomassiliicoccales archaeon | reverse complement strand
GATTACGGGATCTGAGTCGTGAACATATCCGTTTCAGGGAGAGCGTGAGGCGGTTTGCCGAGGAGGAGGTCCTCATCGTGGCCAGGGAAATGGACGAGAAGGACCTGTTTCCCGACAACCTGATTGCCAGTCTGGGGGAGGATGAACGGCGGAAACTCGACACCAGGAGATGCGACGATGCCCTTTACTTGATGGGGGGGAGAGGCTACCTGAAGGGATGCGGGGTAGAGCGAATGCACCGTGACGCGAAGGTCACCGAAATCTACGAGGGAACGAGCGATGTCCAGAGAATGGTGCTCGCCCTGGATATGATGGCCAGTGTGTGAGAGCCGGGGTCACGAATGGTCATCGAACCCCCTCCGCAACTACTTTTTGAACATGTTTCACAGCGTCCAATTGACTGGCTTGGTTCGAGAAGAACAAGCATTAAATATTAAATCGGGTATCCTCCGAATATCGTCAACTCTCGCGGATTATTGGCCAGAGGTGAAGGAAGATGGAAGAGACGCTCTGCAATGTGGAATTCCTCAAGAACAACGCCTCCTACGTAGCAAGGGTTCAGAGCGATCTGGGCGGCCTAAGAGAATACCGGAGCGCCAGCCTGGAAGAGGTTCTGGAACAGGTGATAATGGACCTTCAGGAAGAGTTCGAGACAGCGGTCTGAAACTTTCCCATGATGGGATCAAGATTCTTGACAAGTCTGCTATCCGACTCACCGCCCCCCGCGTGACGCATGAGAAGGGGTTGACATGAAGTCTCAGGAAAAATCGGAATACGATTCGGTTATGTCCACGTACTATGGGAACGATGCGGTCTCGGCCATTATCACTCTCAAGGTGGACACCAAGGAGGCGGACAAGATCGCCGAGAAGGTATCCGAACATCAGGTAGTGGAAGACGTCTTCCTGGTGACCGGGGATACCGATATAATCGCGAAGGTGAAATTCCAGAGCTACGATCAATTGAAGAAATTCCTGATAAGCAGTATCTCCAACATCGACGGGGTCAAGGACATCAAGACACTGATGGTGGTGACCACCTTCAAGGAGAGGGGAGAGATCAAGTTCGAACCACTTGAGGAGGAATAGCTCGGTGTCGGGTGAACACGCTATTGGAGGTGTGATTAATGGATACGGAAGTCAAGTTGAAGCAAATCATCGAGGTCCTGGACCAATTGGCCGAGGATACCTCGGTACCCCGGAACATAAGGAGGGGCGCCATAGAGGCCAAGGGTCGAATCGCGCAGGACAGCGAGGCACTGGACGTGAGGGCTGCCAGCGCGATTTTCATACTGGACGAGCTGGCGAACGATCCGAACATTCCGCTTCACGGCAGGACTCTCATCTGGAACATCATCAGTCAGCTGGAAACGGTCAGCTAAGTCCATTCAGATATGGAGGCTCTCCATCCACCGTGAAAAAAGTTAAGATTGTGCTCGTGGATTAGCAGCCGAAGCGGCCGTAGTCTAGTGGTTAGGACTGAGGCTTCCCAAGCCTCAAACTCGGGTTCAAATCCCGGCGGCCGCATTTCATTCTCTAGGATCTGCCGATCGACGGACATCACCCAAATAATATCAATTGTGAAAGTCTGCTAAAAAGAGATATGAGTTCATGTTCTAGTCTATCTGCAAGGGCTAACCAGTTCGCCCTAGATACGGGAGCGGACCGATGATCCGAACCGAAGGTGCTGAACATGGAGAATGGGGCCGTAAAGGATGAGGGCAAGGTCTTTCATTCCGCTTGACACTCCAGGGAGATGGTGTGATCGCTGTTTATCCGAGCCTCCTCTTCCCAAGGAAGGGAACCGATACTACGATGGATCTCAGACCATTTCCTCCAGACCTCATCGTTACCGATTGAACTCACTTCATTCGGGAAAGATTCCTCTTGTTCCAAAGGGAGTCTTGCCCATCGGTGGGGGTTTCCATAGAGAATGCGTGGCATTACCTGTAATCGAAGATTGAAAAGATTCCGTTGACGATGGATTGTTCCATCACATCCATTTCCACCAATCCTTGTTCCGGAAACGGGATGGCACCGTCGGTTTCTCCCATGGGAGCTGCGACTGAGCTACCATCTTTCCCGGTGGATGGGGCGTCCTGCAGGTGACCACGTAGTGGTTCTTCATGAGGCAAAGGATGATGACCAGATAGACGAGGACCACGATCAACGCCAGGACCGGGTGGTACATGAAGACAAAGGCCATGCAGATTATTGTAAGCAGACTGAGGAAGATGAAGGTGGACACGAAGTGGGCCACCTTGGCCCTGGTACCGAGCCCCACGCCTATGTTGCCGTAGCTGGTATGCTGGACAACGGGAAAGAGCTCGCGGTCTATCACCCCCCAGATCAGGAGGGTGAGACCTAGGGTGATGCCGAAGAGCACGAGGTGAAGGGTGCCGGAGGTGGCTATGACGGTGGTCAGCAGCAAGAAGTACAACATCAGGGCGATACCCAGCTTCTTCGGGCGGTGGTATAGGGATATGCCGGCCGGCATGACCAGCTTGCTCACGGTCCTGGCGATGACCGACCCGCTATACCTGATGTGGTGCGGCAGCCTCCTGGCTATCCCCTCCGTTATGGTCAGACTGTTGCGCATGAGCGGGGGAGTTATCACGCTCATCACGAAGCAGAAGGCGCCCGCGAAGGGGAACAGCTCCGCCCCCCTGGTGGAACCCACCGCCCTGCTCCCCACACTGGCATACATCACCGACTCGGCCCCTCTTCCACAGAGCGACGTGCCCATAGAAACCGCTCCTTTTGAGGAGAACCCCAGGAAGTACGCGAGAGCGGCCGTTATGAGGACGTCGTTGATGATCACCAGTGGAACCGCTATCACCACGATCCAGATCACCTGAGGGAACATGGCCGGGTCGATCATCATCCCGAAGGACACGAAGAATATGGCCACGAACGCGTCCCGGAAGGGCGATATCTTCTCCATGAAGCGCTCGGTGATCTTGGTCTCCGCGAAGACCATCCCTATGAAGAAAGCCCCAATGATGGCCGGAACAGCGCAAACCTCCGCCAGCGCGGCGGAGAGAAAGACAACGCCCAGCGCGAACAGCACGAAGAGCTCATCGCTCTTGATCCTCTTCATGTGCTTCACCACCCTGGGTATCACCCATATCGCCAGGATGATGAAGAAGACATAGAAGGCGATGATCCCCAGGGCCAGAGCCGATATCGAGAACGGGGTGGCGCCGGTTTTCACCATCAGCCCGCCGACGATGGTCAGCAGCACCATCGCCAGAAAATCCTCCACTATAACCATTCCCAGCAGGAAGTCGGTCTCGGGGTTGGCGAGCCTGTCGAGCTCCATCAGGGACTTGGCGGTGATGGCACAGCTGCTCATGGCTATCACCCCGGCCAGGAAGATCGTATCCACGATCGGCCAGCCGAGCAGCGTGCCCAGCATGATCCCGGCGAACATGTTGATACCCAGGTTCACCACCGCCAGGATCGTCGCCGGGGACTTCGTCTTCTTGAGCTTGCTGAATGAGAACTCCAGACCAACGAAGAACAGCAGGAGTATCAGCCCCATCTGGGACATTGAACTGATGAAGTTGGTGTCCTGGAGGATGCCCGTGTAGGTGAGGCCACCGAGTTCCAGGTGCATATAGGGACCTATGAGGATCCCTGCGAGTATGTAGCCAAGTATGACGCTCTGGCGGGACCGCTTGGCCAGGGCTGCCCCTATGAATGCTATTAGCATTATCACTCCGACCTGGAACATCACATTTTCGCCGGCGAGCATGTTCTCCTCTCGTCACTGGACGGGTCCAGAAGCGTTCCGCTGTAGCACGATGGTTCGGGAAATACGGCTCATAGGTGGACACCCTCTCGACCCGTGATTCATGTACCCGGGTATCCTCTGTTGCCTGGGTGGCATCGCCCGCGTGGTCGCCTTTCAGATCCCATCCGCCGTGGCCTCGGCCTGGTGCATCCCGCGGTCACCGATTCGAGGGGGATAATAAAGGCTTTCCCGAATCGTTGCAGAAGGGGGGAAAGGTAGGCTGGGCCGACGTGATAGAGATACTGGGATCTCGATGTGAAACCCAGCACTCGACCGGGAGATCCTGCTGGAACATGTTGGCATCAGACCAAACTATTTTCAATCCATCATCCATCTACACCTCACAATGGACACGGAGTGGCATTCGTTATCGAAGCAGGGGGCGCTAGAGCATCTGAAGACCTCAGAGGCAGGCCTCTCCGGGGATGCCGCCACCAAGAGGCTTGAGGAATACGGTCCCAACGAGCTGATGGAATCCAGAGCGACCTCCCCCCTCAAGATCTTCCTCCAGCAGTTCAAGGGGACCATGGTGGTAATCCTGATCATCGCCGCCATAGTGTCGGCGGCGGTGGCCACCGTCCAGGGCACCGTGGAGGAATGGTTCGATGCCGCCGTCATCATGGTCATCGTGTTCCTGAATGCCATACTGGGGTTCATCCAAGAGAACAAGGCGGAGAAGACCATGCAGGCCCTCAAGGAGCTGACTGCTCCCAGGGTAAAGGTCGTGAGGAACGGTGTCGAGACGGAGGTGCCCTCCAAGGACCTGGTCCCAGGGGACATCGTCATCCTTGCCACCGGTGACAAGGTCTCCGCCGACGCCAGGCTGTTGGAGTCGATCAACCTCAAGGTCAACGAGGCCTCCCTGACCGGGGAGTCGGTACCGATCGTTAAGAACGCGGACATGATTCTGGAGAAGGACGCCTTCCTGGGCGAGAAGATCAACATGGTGTTCTCGGGATGCATCGTGGAGTACGGGAGGGGAAGGGCGGTGATCACCTCCACCGGGATGAACACGGCCCTTGGCAAGATAGCCGGCCTGATCCAGACGGAACCGGAGGAGACCCCCCTTCAGAAGAGGCTCAAGGTGCTGGGGAAGCAACTGGGCATTGCGGTGCTCCTGATCTCGGTGTTCATATTCGCGGCGGGGCTGATCCAGGGGGTGGATGTCCTGAGCATGTTCCTCACCGCCATCACTCTGGCCGTGGCCGCCATTCCGGAGGGTTTGCCCGCGATCGTGACGATATCGCTGGCCCTGGGCCTTCAGAGGATGGCGAAGAAGAAGGCGGTGATCAGGAGGCTTCCCGCGGTGGAATCCCTGGGAAGCGCCACCGTCATCTGCACGGACAAGACCGGGACGCTCACCAAGGGCGAGATGAACATCAGGGAGATCTTCGTTGGTGAGACCGTCAAGGTCAGCGGTGAGGGGTTCGAGCCCGTTGGCGAGTTCACCATCAACGGCCTGAGGATGGACCCCCTGTCCGACGAAAGGGTCAGGTGGCTTCTCAACGCTGGGGTGCTGTGCAACGACGCCACCCTCCTGGAGGAAGGGGGGAAGTGGAAGATTGGGGGGGACACCACCGAAGGGACCCTCCTGGTCACGGCAATGAAGGCGGGAATCGACGAGGACCAGCTCATCGACGATCATCCAAGGATGTTCGAGATCCCCTTCGACTCCCGCAAGAAGAGGATGACGACGGTCAACCGCTTTGGGGATACGAGATACGCATTCTGCAAGGGCGCGATGGAGAACGTCCTGTCCATCTGCACCCACGTCCGCACCAATGAGGGGGTGACCCCCCTTACCGACGAGATGAGGAGGACCATACAGGACAGGGACGCCGAGATGGCATCCAGGGCCCTGAGGGTACTGGCACTGGCCATGAAGGAGGCAGACGGTGTCGAGCTCTCCGAGGAACCCATGGAGAGGGGGATGGTGCTGTTGGGCCTGGTGGGCATGATCGACTCCCCCAGGACGGAGGCGATCGAGGCGATCAAGGTATCCAGGAAGGCTGGCATCAAGGTCAAGATGATCACGGGGGACCACGCCCTGACGGCCAAGGCCATCGCCAAGGAGATGGGGATAGACTCCAGGGATGACGCGCCCGTAATGACCGGGAGGGAGCTGGAGGAGATCAGCGTCGAGGAGCTCTCGGAGAGGGTCATGGAAGTCAATATATATGCCCGGGTGGCGCCGGAGCACAAGGTGAAGATCGTTGATGCGCTGAAGAGCAACGGCGAGATAGTGGCCATGACCGGTGACGGTGTCAACGACGCCCCGGCACTGAAGAAGGCGGATATCGGGGTGGCAATGGGCATCACCGGCACCGACGTGGCCAAGGAGGCCTCAGAGATGGTCCTGGTCGACGACAACTTCGCCTCCATCGTCTCCGCCATAGAGGAGGGGAGGGGGATCTACGACAACATCAAGAAGTTCGTATCCTTCCTGCTCTCCTGCAACGCGGGCGAGGTGGCCACCATGTTCATTGCCACCCTCATCTTCGTGGACCCTGAGATGCTGCCATTCCTACTGCCCATCCAGATCCTGTGGATCAATCTCGTGACCGACGGGCTTCCCGCCCTGGCGCTGGGCGTGGAGCCCACCGACCCAGGGGTGATGGACAGGGGCCCGAGGGATCCGAATAAGTCGCCCATCACGAGGAACATGGCATACCGGATCGCGATCATTGGCATCGTGATGGCGGTCGGGACCCTGCTTGCTTTCTGGATAGAGTACACCGAGACCGGCAGCGTGACTAGCGCAAGGACGGTCGCCTTCTGCACGCTGGTGCTGTTCCAGCTGTTCTATGTGTTCTCAGCCCGCTCGGAAGGGAGGACCATTCTCGATCTTGGACTCGGTTCCAACATGAAGCTGGTGTACGCCGTCATAGCGTCCCTATGCCTGCAGATGGTAGTGGTGTACCTGCCGATTTTCAATGAGGTCTTCAGGACCAAGCCCATCGGCCTGAGCGAGTGGGCAATAATCATACCCATCGCCCTCAGCGCTCTCATCCTCAACGAGATCTGGAAGCTGATCAAGAGACGAAGGGCTGCGGGGGAGGCCCCCGGAGCCCAGGTGGCCCGATGATCGATATTGACGGTTCCATGGGAGAGGGCGGTGGGCAGATCATCAGGTCAGCCGTGGCGCTCTCCGCCCTCACAGGCAGGGACTGCAGGATATGCGAGATAAGGGCTGGAAGAAAGAGGCCGGGTCTCGCCGCCCAGCACATAGCGGGCATCAGGGGGGTCGCGATGCTTTGCGGGGCCGAGCTGGAGGGGGACGCCCTTGGGTCATCTGAGATCGTCTTCAGACCGCGGGCCCTCCGCCGCAGCGACATCCGGGTGGATGTTGGGACCGCGGGCAGCGTGACCCTGGTCCTCCAGGCCTGCCTCCTGCCCGTGATCGGCTCGGGGGAGAGCGGCAGAGTGGCGATCACAGGAGGCACGAACGTGAGGTGGTCCCCTCCCCTTGATTACCTGAATCATGTGGTCATGCCGCTCCTGGGGAGGATGGGGGTGAGGGCGAAGATGAACGTCAGCAGGAGGGGATTCCATCCAGAGGGCGGGGGGGAGGTGGAGCTGGATGTCTCCCCGCCAGCAAGCCTCAGGCCACTTTGGCTGGAGGAGCGTGGTGGTATGCTGTCGCTGAGCGGCGTCTGCTTCTCGCAGAACCTCCCCGATCACGTGTGCGAGAGGATGTCCCGCTCCGCGAGGAAGGTCCTCTCGAGCATCGGCGATGCTGATATTCGTCATGAAGGTGGGAAGGGCGGGTCCACCGGAGCGGGCATCTGCCTGTTCGCGAGGTACAAGAACACCGTCCTGGGATCGGACGCTCTTGGGGAGAGGGGGGTACCGTCCGAGAGTGTGGGAAGGGAAGCCGCGGGCGATCTCCTGGTCGAGATCGAGGGAGGGGGAACGCTGGACGTCCATGCCGCGGATCAGCTTCTCCCGTACATGGCCATGGCGAATGGTCCCTCCCACTTCTCCGTGGGAGAGGTCAGCGACCACCTGAGAACCCAGGCCCGGCTTCTCCCCATGTTCCTGGACGTCGATGTGAGGTTCGAGGAGGGAGACCTACGCTTTGAGGTATGGGTCGAGCCTAGCCATACATGATGGACTTGCTCTTTGGTATGTCCTGCTCCTTCCCGGCGTTCTTGTAGAGCTGCTTGAGGTGGTTCTCGATCACCTCGGCCTCGCTGATGAGTGGTTTGATATCCAGCTCCACCTGGAGGAGCAACTTGTCGATGGCGGAGATGCACAAGGCCGCCGCCCTGGCATCGGGATACTCGGCATGGGCCCATGACAGTATTGTCACAACGTCTATTCCCCTGTTCACCCCCTCATTGAGGAGCACTCCCGACAGGCCCAAGATGATCCCCGTCTCGAACCTCTGTATCCCGTGACTCTCCAGGAGCTTGGCCGTTTCTGGGGTGGAACCCACGGCCATGACCCTGTCCAGATCGACCTCGGAATCGGCCTCCCCAGCGGCCTCAAAGGGGATGGGCATCCCCTCTGGTGATATCAGCATCCTGCACTTGTTGTCCTCCACCCAGTCCATCAGGGTCGACGCGAGGGGTTTTACTATCTCGGGAGGGGGCGGGAACTCTGACACGAAGACGACGATCTTGTTCTCCACTTTCTCGCCCATGGGCCCGGCGTAGATACGAACGGGGGCGTAGGGTGCCCCCTCCCTAATGAGCGACATTGCGGGGAATGTCATGGAATCGATGACCGCGATCTGCTCCAGCTTCAGAAAGCTCACGAGATAATTCGCCGCAATGGAGCCCACCAGACCAACGCTTGGAAACCCATCGATCACGTAGGCACCCTTGATGTCCATGCGCTTGATGGGAATGATGTCGATACCGTTCATCGGGAACTAATCTGCGTGCATGCTCTTAAACCATTGGCACTGTCCTTCCAAAGCTTTATGACATCCCGCCCCAATCGTCCGGGGGATGAGACCCCGCGTCACTGTCAACTGCGCCATGACCGCCGATGGAAAGCTGGCCGGAAGGAGGAGGAGGCAGATCACAATCTCGTCACCAGATGACCTGGCCCGAGTGAAGGATCTGAGGAGAGGTCACGACGCAATACTGGTGGGAGTGGGGACCGTTCTCTCTGACGACCCCCACCTCACCATCAATGAGACCCCAGAGGAGAACCCGACGAGGGTGGTCCTTGACTCCAACGGGCGGACGCCCGACAACGCCAGGGTTCTGGATGGAAGGGCGATGACCATCATTGCCACCTCGGAGGACTGCAAGAGGGAGTGGAGGAACGCCGAGGTCATTCGCGCCGGGAAGGGGAGAGTGGATATCGAGATCCTGCTCTCGAGGCTCACCGAGATGGGGATCGACAGCCTTCTGGTGGAGGGCGGGGGCGAGGTCCTCTGGTCATTCTTCGAGGGGGGCTTCGTGGACAGCTACTCGGTCTTCGTGGGGAGCATGATCATAGGGGGAAGGACGGCCCCCACCCCTGTTGACGGCGAGGGTTTTGATGATCATGAGGCGCTTTCCTGCAAATTAGTGGAATGCAGACAGCTGGGGGATGGGGTGCTCCTGGTCTACGAGGTCGGGAACGATGTCGGATAGACCCGCTTTCTCAGTGGACGAGATGCTGGGTTCTCTTGCCAAATGGCTGAGGATAATGGGGTACGACGCCGTATACCACAGGGACCAGGACGATAACCAGATAGTGGAGTTCGCCAGGGAAGAGGGGCGGTTCCTGCTCACAAGGGACCGTGAGCTGGCCATCAGGGCCAAGGGGAGGGGACTGTACATCGTCGATGACGATATCATGCAGCAGCTGAGACAGGTCTCTGAGGAGTACGGTCTGATCCTGGATGAGTCCGGGACCCGATGCACCCTGTGCAACGGCCAGTTGGAGGCGCTGGGCCCGGACGATGTAAGGGGGAAGATACCGGAGGGCGCCCTCATAAGCAACAGCGAGTTCTACAGGTGCGTGGACTGCGGGAAGCTCTACTGGAAGGGAACCCACTGGACGGACATAAGGGCCAGATTGAGCTCCCTGGAGAGCGTGCGGGGGAACGACGAAGGCTGATTATCCCCTGTAGTAGTCCTCGCTGATTATCTTGCCCGTTCCCGCGTTGATTATCATGACCCCGTGAACGCCTTCCACGCACCACACCGGAAGGTAGAACAATCCCTGCCCCACAAGCGTCACGTCATCCGGTGCGGGGGCGAGGGATCTCTTCTCCATCACGGTGACCTTTCCATCATCCCGTATTAGCTCCTTCTCGTAGGTATGTATACGGATGACCTCCTCCCTAATCGCCTCCCTGGCGTCCTCCACATCTATCATGGGCTCAAGGCGCCTGTGGTTAATTTCGATCGCGAATACCGTATCGAAGTTCTCGTGCCACGGCTCCACGTTGCGCGTGAGGGCGTTCACCGCCAGGAGACCGTTCTTGGAGATCCTCTCCTCCCCGTTGACGTCAAGCTGGCAGCGGTACTCGAAGACGTAGTGGGGGACGAGCTCCAGCCTGTGCCTGAAGCCCCCTATTGTCTGGCGGGAGATCTCCTTGACGTCATCGATATCTATGACCGGGCGGATGATCCTCTCCCCCACCTCCGCCACGTCCATCTTCTCCAGCTCCTCCTGGGAGACCATGCGAGGGTAGTCGTCTGCGGAGAGCTCGTCCAGCAGGCCGTGATCCTCCTCGCCCAGTATCTTCTCGATCCTGGTCCGGCCGATCTCGTGTTCTATGGCCCCACGGTCCCAGATGAACATCCTGGACTCGGTTGACCTCTGGGACGCCTCGGATCTGCTGTTCAATGTGGCTATTATCTTCGACCCTTGAAAGTCCTTGAACTCCTCCAGGAAGCGCCCCGCCTCCTCCTCATCGTACTCGGGCAGCAAGCAGAACACGACATTGGTGTCGCCCTTTCTCGCGAAGAGGTGGTCGTCCTCCTCCCAGACCTCGAAATCCCTGGAGAAAAGTATCTCTGAGACGACTCTCTTCAAGGATGTCAAGGGAAAACCCCGCCTAAATCAGGCTCTGGCATTAAAAAGATTGGTACGTGATGGATATAAATAGCACATCGGAGGTAATTCTAACGGGTCATGAACATGGGAGGGAACAGGAGAAGGCTTGGTATTCTCACTGAAACTGCCGCCATCATACTGGGCGCGGTCGGCATCTGGATGATGGTGTTCCTGTCATTCCTGCCAGGCATGTTCCTTCTGATCTTCGCGTTGCTGATCTTCCTGACAGTGTTCGGGATCGTTGGCAAGGATAAGGGCGGGACCAGGTCGTTCTGGGTCTTCGACAGGAACGAGAAGGGTGAATGGGAGGACATCGACCGGATCATCCGCAGATGATCCCATGGGCAACGGGAAATACCCGCTTCACCGTAGTCGTAGATGGATGCTCACCGGAAGGCAAATCAGGGTCGCTGGATTCATCCTGATAGCGGCCGCCCTTGCCCTGCTTATCTTGGCGGCGATTCAGGGGGACCTCCGTCTCGCCATCCTCATCATATTTCCCGTGATCATCGGCGAGGGAGCGCTTCCTGCCATAGGTGGGATACTGCTGTTCTCCGGTTTCGTTGCGCTCTTCCTCTCATTCGCCATCGGCTTCCAGGGAGCGGGGGTGGACGGGACTTCCGATGGATATGTGGAGGGGGGCATTTCTAGGACAGGGGCTAGAAGCGAATACGGGGGTGTGGTTCTGATTGGCCCCGTTCCCATCATCCTCGGTTCAAACAGACGGATGGCGCTGGCCATGGCCATCGTTGCCCTGGTGGCCCTTGCCGTGCTTCTGATGATCCTGGTACTTTAGCCTATGAGAGCCCGGGCCGCATCATGGATCTTGGTACCCTCGTTCCTCGCCTTCATCCGAATCTCGGAGATGATGCGGAGGTAGTCCTCGAAGTCCCCTCCCCTTCTCCGGATGGTGGAGGACAGGGCGGACTCGAAGGAGGCCTTCCTGCGCCAGCTCTTCAGCGCATCCCTGATCAGCTCGATATCCTGTTCGGTCAGCTGTGCCATTCCTCGACAACCCTCAGAAAGTTCTTGAAGATCTCGTAGCCGTGCTCGGTGTTCTCCACCTCGGGGTGAAACTGGAGACCGAAAATGGGCCTGGATGCCGCCCTCAGTGCCTGGACCGGGCAGCTTTCCGAGTGGGCAAGCACCTTGAACCCCTCCGGAACGTCCTTCACCTCGTCGTTGTGACTCTCCCAGACCGTGAACTCATCCGGGAGCCCGAGGAAGAGCTCATCCTCCTCATCGACATGGAGTCGGGTCCTGCCGTACTCGGGCACCTCCGCCGGTCCGGTCGTCCCCCCGAAGTGACCGGCCATGAAGTGCAGACCGGCGCATATCCCCAGTACGGGGAACTCGGCCCTGTCAAGGTACTCACCGTTGTTGCCCATCCGCTGGGCATCCATGGCCACGCGCGGCGCCCCACCGGAGAGTACCAGCGCGTCCACCTCTTGAATTTTCTCGAACGGGGTGTCGTTGGGCACGATACTGGTTTCGACCTCGAGGTACTTGAGCACCCTCCACTCCCTGTGAGTCCACTGGCCACCATTGTCCACGACCAAGATTCTCATCACGGGTTAATGGTTCATGCCTTGTATTAAGGGTTTCATTCCCGGGGCTCATGCCGGGGGATGCAAAGGTTAATGACCGCTCCCAACATGCTCACGGGTGATGAGGGCGGTGGTATTCGACCTTGGGCACACTCTCATCGATTACTGCAACGACTGGAGGGTGCCCGAGAGGAGAGCGATACTGGAATTTCACCGGGCGGTATCCAATGGGGTTGAGAAGCCCCCGCGTGAGGAGGAGTTCGCCCGGGTCCTGATGGAGGGGCTGGAGCAGGCCAGGAGGCGAAGAAGGAGGGAGATGATCGAGATTCCACTGGTGTCCTTCCTCGAAGACCGGTTCAGGGTCCTGGACGTTGACCCGAAGGAGGACCTGATCGAAGAGGGGTTGGACATATTCTACCAGGCACTACTCGAACACAGGACCCTCATACCCGGTGCGGTTGAGATCCTCCGGAACCTTGAGGAATCCGGTTATCTCATAGGACTGATATCCGATGTCGCATGGGGCCTGCCATCCCGCTTTCCCCTGATGGACCTGGGACATTACGGTCTCGACGCGTTTTTCGATGACATGGTCTTCTCCACCGACGTGGGCCTGAGGAAGCCGAACCCGATGATATTCAGGATCGCTCTGGAGAATCTCGGGGCGAGCAATGAGGAGTCCGTTTACGTAGGAAATAACCTCCAAACGGACATAGCGGGGGCGCTGGACGCGGGCATGAAGGCCGTTCTCAAGAGCTCCGATTACTTCTTCCCGGATGATCGCATAGTTCCCAGCGCCAAGATCGCCGATTGGTCGGAGTTCGAATCGGTGCTGGAGAGCCTTTGATCACTCCCACTCTATGGTGGACGGCGGCTTGTTGGTGATGTCGTAGACCACCCTGTTCACCCAGTCCTTCATCTCGTTGGTTATCCTCTGAGAGATCACGTCCAGGACCTCATGAGGAATCTTGGAGTAGGTGGCGCTCATCCCGTCTACGGACTTCACGGCCCTGATGGCCACCGTTCCGCCGTACACCCTCCTATCGCCGTGAACGCCCACGGACATGACCGGAAGGAATACCGCGAAGTACTGCCACGGCATCTCCATCCTGCCCTCGGAGGCGGCCTTCTCGATCTCCTCCTCCGCTATGCGGCAGGCCTTCCTGACGATCTCCACCGACTCCCTTGTCACCTCACCGATGATCCTGATCGCCAGGGCGGGTCCGGGGAAGGGTTGCCTCTCCGAGACATCGACCCCCAAGTACCTGGCGACCTTCCTCACCTCATCCTTGTAAAGGTCTCTCAGGGGCTCCACCAGCTTGAGATTCATGTCCTCTGGGAGCCCCCCTACATTATGGTGGCTCTTTATGGTGTCCCTAACGTCGTCACCGCTCTCGATCCAGTCAGGTGCGATGGTGCCCTGGACCAGGTACTCCGCCTCGAAGTCCCTGGCCTCCCTCTCGAAGATCCGAATGAAACGTTCCCCTATGATCTTGCGCTTCTCCTCTGGGTCTATGACCCCCTTCAAGGCACCCAGGAACTCGTCCTCCGCGTCCACCATCTTGAAGTTGATTCCCATCCGGGTGAGGATTTCCTTCACCATCTCCGACTCGTTTTCTCTCATCATGCCGCTGTTCACGTAGATTGCCAGGAACCTCTTCCCGATCGCCTTGCCGACAAGGGCGGCGGAAACGGTGCTGTCCACCCCACCCGAACAGGCGATTATGGCCTTTCCATCGATCTTGGATCGGAGCTCCTCCACCGATTCCTCTGTGAATTTCTGAAGGTTCATCATTCCCTCTCCACCTCCTCGGACTCGCTGATGACCTTATCGGCCATCTCCCCCCGGTAATCGAGCAATCTGCTTTCCAACTCGTCATCGCCCAGGGAGAGTATGCTGACCGCTAGAAGCGCCGCGTTCTCCCCCCGATCAAGGCCCACCGAGGCCACGGGGATGCCTGGCGGCATCTGCACCATCGAGAGTATCGAGTCAAGGTTGACCTTGCCGCTCACCGGTACACCTATCACGGGACGGGTGGTCAAGGCCGCCACCGCCCCTGGCAATGCGGCCGAGAGCCCCGCCACGGCTATGAAGACCCTGGCATCGCTCACCTCCACCAGCCCCTTCACCCTATCCGGGCTGCGGTGAGCGGAGGCCACCACCATTCGCGAGTCGATCCTGAAGCGTTCGAGAACCTCCATCACTCTTCGGCCGATCTCGAGGTCGCTCTTGCTACCGAGAATTACGAGGACGTCTGGCATCGAGTTCCACCCAAAGGGTATGAGAATAAAAAGATTTTGAATGGCTGAGGTGGCCCCCAGCTTAGGATTTCATTATGGCCACCAGAAAGATGCCGACAGCGATGAGAGCACCTATGATGGCGGCCAGGAGGTTCAGGAATGCGGTCCAGACCACATCCGCGAGGTTGACATCTATGACGTCCGTGAACCCTCCAAGATACACCCAGATGATGCCGACGATCAGGCCCACGATCAACAACGCGGCCCCGATCGCCCTGCTCCTTCCGCTACCGAAATAGGCGGTGAAGGCCCCCGCAAGAAGCATGAACAGCGCGAAGACCAGTATGACGATTGTCATGAATTCCCAAAATCCCATCATTGCAAGCACCCATTAGAACTTGATACCAGTTAGCGTTTTTGTATCTATGACACCGGTTATGGACCTGATCCTGTCCACCACGACCTGTCCAAGGAGGTTGAAATCGTCCGCCTCTATCTTGGCGATCAGATCGAACTCCCCAAACAGCGGGTGCAGCTCGACCACCTCCCTGACCTTGAGCAGCTCGTTATAGACCTCATGCTCCTTAGCCGGAGCGGTGCTAATCAGGACAAATCCCACTGCCATACTCCTACCTAACGGCCCTTTACGGGTTGATTGGTATTAAACATTTCGTTGCTGGTACATTGAATCTGGGTAGTCCTCATCCTATCTGGTTAGCGGCCCAAAAAATCCCCTGCTCGATCGATGACATCCCCCCAATTCGGAACGCTGGTGAGCCCCCCTCTAGACTCCACGACGAACGAGGAGGTGGCGCTGCCGATCACGGCGCAGTCTGGAAGATCGTAACCCCTGTACCTCCCCGCATAGAACCCCGCCCGGAACGCGTCCCCCGCCCCGGTGGTGTCCAGTATCCTCCGGGGTTTGATCATCGGAACATGCAGTTCCTCTCCCTGCGTGTAGATGACACTGCCCTCCGCCCCCCTTGTGTTGATGACCATGTCCACATGATCGAGCAGGTCGGTGGGTCGCTCGGCATCCATATACCCCATGGCCGTCTCCAGCTCGCCCCGGTTCGCGAAGAGCGCGTCGCTCATGGCCAGTGCCTCGGTGAAGCTCTCCTTCGACCAGATGTGGTGGATCTCCTGTGCCGGATCGAAGGACAATCGCTTCCCCTCGCCCGACATCTCCCTCAGCAGTCTGAGATAGTACCCGGGTCTCCCCGTGTAGATGTGAACCTCCTTGGAGAGCCCGGCCATCTCCGTCCTGATGTCGTAATCATCCATCTTCCCCATGGCTCCCTGGAAGACGTAGGCGATCTGATCATGGGAGGCGTTGGACACCACCCAGACCGTGGATGTCTGCTCTCCCTTGACCTTGATCAGGTCCTCCAGCATGACCCCCTTGGAGAGCATGAGGTCCTCGAAGTCCCTGGGGAGATCCGCCCCCACGTAAGACACCAGGGCGGTGGGGACGCCCAGGGATGACGCCATGGTCGCGAGGTTGGCCGCCGTACCCCCGAAGAAGAGCCGTTTGTCAACGACGTCGACCGAGGTGTTCAGCGGGGGGAATTCATCAAGTGATATGATGTGATCTAGGGCGACATGCCCATAGACGGTCAGGTAAGGTCTGGTCATGTTCCCTCTTCCCATCCTGAAAGGTACTTCCTCTGGGCCTCGGTGAGCTCGTCGATCTCGACCCCGAGTGTCTCGAGTTTGAGTCTAGCCACCACGTCGTCGAGCTCCCCCGGAACATCGTATACCCTCGGTTCCATCTCCGGGTGATGATCGGCGAGGTATTCCAGCGAGAGGGCCTGAATCGAGAAACTCATGTCCATGATCTCCACGGGGTGTCCCTGGCCCGCGCCCAGGTTCATGAGCCGCCCCTCCGCGATCAGGTAGGCCCTCCTCCCATCAGGGAACCTGTACTCCTCGACGAAGTCCCTGGCCTTTCGTTGGGAGACGGCGTGATCGGAGAGGTAGACCCTGGATATCTCGTTGTCGAAGTGACCCGAGTTCCCCATCACACAGCCGTCCTTCAGCACCTCAAGGTGCTCTGGCCTCACGACATCCTTGTCCCCGGTGGCCGTGAAGATGATGTCGGCCAAGGGGGCGGCCTCCATCATGGGCATCACCTGGAAGCCGTCCATCACCGCCTCGATCGCCTTCACTGGGTCCACCTCGGTCACTATCACGTTCGCGCCCAAGCCCTTGGCCCTCATGGCAATGCCCTTCCCGCACCAGCCGTACCCCGCCACCACCAATCTCTTCCCTGCGACCAGGAGGTTGGTGGCGTTCAAGAAGCCGTCGAAGGTCGACTGTCCGGTGCCGTACCTGTTGTCGAACAGATACTTCATGTGGGCGTCATTGACAGAGATTATGGGGAATTGAAGCACCTTCGCCTCGGCCATGGCCCTCAGCCTGATGACCCCGGTGGTGGTTTCCTCGTTGCCACCCTTGACGTTGCCAAGGGCGTCCCTCCTGTCGGTGTGAAGCGTGGTGATCAGGTCGGCCCCGTCGTCCACCACGAAATCGGGGGAGATGTCGATGACGCTGTTGATGTTGTGGTAGTACTCGTCATTGGTCTCCCCCTTCCTGGCATAGACCTCAAGCCCGTAGTGTTCCCTGAGCGCCAGCGCCACTGAATCGTCTGTAGACAGGGGATTGCAACTGGCGAGTCGGACCCTCGCCCCGGCCTCGGCCAGGGTCACCGCCAACATTCCGGTCTTGGCCTCGACGTGCAGGGCCATCCCTATCTTGAGGCCATTGAGAGATCCTTCCCGTGACATCCTCTCCCCGATCTCACCGAGGACCTTCATGTGTGTGGACGCCCACTGCAGTCTTTCTATCCCTTTCTCTAGCAAATCGCTCAACCGAACACCAAACTCCAAATCGTGGATATCAGGCTTATGCTTTCCCCTCGAGCTCCTCCACCAAGTGGCGGCACATCCTCCTAGCAACGGCCCTCAGGTTCTCCATGTTGTCGTAGGTGTCGATCAGCCTTCTCCTCTCCCGGGCGTCTTCCCTGAGTTCCCTCACGTACCTCTCGATGCTCGGGATCGCCCTGGTGACCTCGTCCACTACGGAGACGGTCGCGGTCCGGGAGGTCCTGGACAGTGGATTGAGATCGACGGCGATGACCACCTTACCCGCCTTGACGAGGGCCTCGGCTCGGTCCCCATCCTCGAGGGGCACCAGCATTACATCCGCCGAGAAGATCCCCTTCTTCGTGCAGAGGGCCCTGTCCGAAGCTATGCCCTCCAGCCGGGCGTCGGGCTCCCTCCCCAGGACCGTCTCCGCTCCCATGGATTCCATGTGCTCACATACCTTGCGGACCCGCTCTTCCGTCCGGTGAAAGAGGTTCACCTCCATCATGGCGGGGACCGCCAGGGCGAGGGAGATCATCTCCTCCGCGCACAGCGCGGCCACGTTGCCGTTTATCGATATCACCGGGTTCGAGGCCTCGAGCATGTGCGCGGCCGCCACCATCTCCGCCAGCTCTCCCTCGGGGGCGGTGCTCTCGCCGAGCAGGTAGTCGAAGGCCTCTCCCCTGCCATGGGCGATGAGCCCGGTTGCGGCCACGATGCCCTCTTGGGAGAGACCGGAAATCCTCTCTCTGGTCGTCAGTGATCTATACCTTGGATGATCCTTTGATATTTCCACGTGGAAGGAAATGAGCCCAGCGGTTTAAATCCTTTGACGGCCAGCGGTCGACGATCCCCGAGCTGGGAGCCAACATTGCCAAGTGCTATCACGCGATCGACGGAGGCCAGACCTTCCGAGCCGGTTACCGAAATATATTAAGTCTTTACGAAATATTTATATACTACCTCTAGAATGTAGAAGGAAGTCGTCGGTCGATGCGGATCAATTTCGGTGATTTGATGAAGGTCCTTGGAACCGTCCAAGAGATCGCTTGTGACGGCAGGATGATAGTGAGGGGGGGTGGGACCCCTTCCCCCAGGGCGAAGGTTGTGGATAGCCGCAATAGACACCTTGGGAGGGTCAGGAGAGTCTTCGGTCCAGTGGACTCCCCCTACATCTCTGTTGAAACCACCGATGAGATCAATCTGATGGGAATGATCGGAAAGCAGGTCTATTTTGAAGGGGTCGATGATAATGGCGAAGGTAAGAGAGGGCACCGAAGAGATTGAACGCTGCCCCGAATGTGGCAGCAAGCACCTCGTTCGGGACTACGAGCGGGGGGAGCTGATATGCGAGGATTGTGGACTGGTGATAGATGACCAGTTTATTGACCAAGGACCCGAGTGGAGGGCCTTCGATGTTGAACAAGGAGAGAAGAGGGCCAGGACAGGGGCGCCCATGACCTACACCATTCACGACAAGGGGCTCTCCACTGAGATCTCCTGGAAGAACAAGGACTCTTACGGGAAGAGCATTCCGACCCGGAATCGTGCGCAGCTCTACAGGCTCAGGAAGTGGCAGAGGAGGATAAGGGTCTCCAACGCCACCGAGAGGAACCTGGCTTTCGCCCTGAGCGAGCTGGATAGGATGGCCTCTGCCATGGGTCTCCCCAGGAACGTGAGGGAGACGGCCGCCATGGTGTACAGGAAGGCCGTCAACAAGAACCTGATCAGGGGAAGGAGCATAGAGGGCGTGGTCGCGGCCTCGCTCTACGCGGCCTGCAGGCAGTGCGGTGTCCCCCGGACTCTGGACGAGGTGGCCAACTCCTCCCGCGTGGGAAGGAAGGAGATCGGTCGTACCTACCGATTCATGACCCGCGAACTGAAGCTGAAGCTGATGCCCACTCGACCCCAGGACTACGTGCAGAGGTTCTGTTCCGAGCTGAAGCTCAGCGGAGAGGTGCAGTCCAAGGCGGCTGAGATCCTGAAGGATGCGGCAAAGAAGGAGCTGACCTCTGGGCGAGGGCCCACTGGGGTAGCGGCGGCGGCGATCTACATCTCCTCCATACTGTGCAACGAGCGCAGGACCCAGCGAGAGGTCGCCGACGTTGCGGGGGTGACCGAGGTCACCATCAGGAACAGATACAAGGAACTCACCGAGAAGCTGGGCATTGAGATACAGCTCTGAACGTCCGGAATTCTCGGCCCTTCGGAGCCAGATTCTGGAAACCTATATAATGCTGGTCCCTGATTCACGGACGAGGTGTTAAGTTGTCTAGATCCCCGGTCCTTCTGAAGCTGGCAGGGATATGGATGATCATCGGGGGCTTGATCACCCTGATCACCCCAATGATGCTCATACTGGACACGAGGGTCGAGGCCGTCCTTGGGATCATCATTGTGCTGATATTCATACTGATCTGCAGTTTCGAGGTCGGAGCGGCCAAGGTGGTCTTCAGGGCAGAGAGAGGGGGGTGGGGCGGCGTGATGCAGGCCCTGATATTCACCCTGCTGGCAAGGGCATTGATGCTGTTCTTGGCCCAGGACTGGTACCTCTACGCGAACGTGATCTTGGGCGCCGGGGAACTTGGAATCCTCCTAGTACTGTACAGGGAGAAGGAACTATTCATGCCTCCTGAGGAGGAGATGAAGAAGACCATGAAGAGGCTGGCTGGGCCCACGGTCAAGGTGGCATCGGAGTGCCCCACCTGCCACGAGATGGTGGAGCTGAACTGGGAGTCCTGCCCCTACTGCGGTACGAAGCTCACCAAGCAGTGCGGCAACTGCGGTGAGGTCCTCGAGGAGGGTGTGGCTATCTGCCCGAAATGCGGCACCCCGGTGGAGAGCGTGGAGGCCATTAGCAAGACCATAGAGTCCCTCAGAATCTCGGTCAAGGAACTGGAGTCCCCGGAGGCGAGGGCGTCCCAGTACGCCAAGCTTGGCGACAACCTCCTCAAGACCGGCGATAACAGAGGCGCCCTGGATGCCTACACCGAGGCCATTGAGGCCACGGAGTACACCAGGAAGAGGAGCTACTTCATGGTGAAGATGGCCCGCATCCTGAAGAACATAGGGAGCACAAAGGAGGCACTCGAGATCCTTGATTCCGCCGTGGAGCTCGACCCCGATGACTACGCGGGTGCGGCTGAGATAAAGCGGAAGATACTCTCCCCTCCAAAGGATGACAACGGGTCAGCGGGTTCGCTGCAGTCCTCCTGATCATGATCAGGGGCGCACCCTACTGAGGTGGAGGTAGTCCACCCCGTCCTTCCTGACCCTGCTGAAAAGGATGTCCTTCTTGACTCCGTGAGCCAGCCTCACGGCGCGTGATATCTCGGGCCAGCTTGCCCGGTAGCCATCTGGCACCGCATGCACCAGGAACCTGGCGTGGATCCTCTGCGGGTCCTTCTCGTACACCCTGAAGTGACATCCGTACTTGAACCCTGTCTTCACGACAAGTCCCCTGGCCCTCATGTCCTTGTAGGCGGCCAGCCTTAGATCGAAATCGGGCTGGGTGGAGATCGCTCTCTTCCTGAAGCCCGATGCTGAAAGCTTCCTTCCGCCCACGAGGGTCCACACCTCGATCGACCCCCTCTCCATGAGGAACGCGGCCTCTATCATTGAGAGTTGGAGCGTGCCCCCCACCATCTTTCCGAAGTACCCGTTGTCGAAGAGCTCTCTCGCGTCCCCCTCCCCGAAGACCAGCACGCGGTCCTCGACCAGGAAGCACCTCGGATGGTGCTTCGACGGCCCCCCGCCCGAGCCCCTGGGGTCCCTCCTGGCAGCCTGGTAGTAAGTGAGGTCGCCCTCCTCGTCGACGACCGCCAGGAGCAGTTCCTTCCTGGTGCGTTCGGCCTTTTCCAACCGCTCCAGAAACGACCCGATGTCGAAGACGGCCCTCTCTGATATGGCCATCATCCAGTACCGGGTATTGGAGGTAGTGGGGGTACCACCCCTGGGGAACACCCTGAAGTCGAAGTCCGCTGAGTGCGATTTCACCACGTACCCCCTCTGGCGCATGTCCCTGTAGACGATGAACTTGATCTCGAAGTCCTGATGTGTCTCGGCCGCCCTCCTGGTAAGGGTGGGGAGATCCACGGTCTTATTCCCACACAAGATCTCAAGCCTTCCGGATTCCATGAGATATGAAGCCTCCATCAGATCCAGCTCCAGACCTCCGCCGGATACTGGGTACCCATAGAATCCCTTGTTGTAGATCTGGCTGGCCTCTCCCTCGTCGCTGATGATCACGCTGTCCCCGACCAGTTCGCCGACCATGCCCTCAAATCCCATCCGATTATTATAACTTCTTCCCAGGAACAGGGGGCGAAGGACCGTTCCATGAAAACAATTAAATAAGATTTATCTGTAATATGTTTACAACTATAGGTTAACTAATTGGTGTTTCCATGTCACAGCTCGATCTACTACTGTCAATAATCGAGAACCCGACGAGACGGAGGATACTCCAGGCGCTCGTGAGGGAGCCCCACTATCCGCTTCAACTATCCAAGGAGCTCAGGATAAGCCAGCAGGCGGTGATCAAGCATCTGAAGGTGCTGGAGGAGAGCGACCTGGTCTCCTGCTATTTTGAGGAGAGCGATCTCGGTGGCCCGAGGAGGAAGATCTACATCCCGACCATGAAATTCACCCTCATTGTGGATGTGGGGTCGGGCTACTTCAACGCGGAGATTCTTAATCTCGACCGGCGGGGCAGGGGTGATTCCCTGGAGGCCTTCGAACACGAGTCGACCGAGGAGATCGGCCCCGAGGTGAAGAGGCTCAGGGATATCATCTCCCATACGGATAATGAGCTGGAGGAGATCCAGGGACGGAGGGGGGAGCTCATCGAGCTCAAGGATAATACGCTTGGGGAGGCCCGCAGACTGGTGGAGGACAGCATCGACGATTATCAGTTAAGGAGGGTCATATACGAATTCATACACCGGCCCGATCTCGACCTGGGAGAGATCGCCAAGGAGCTGACCCTAAGGGATGAGGTGGTCAGGGACACCGTGAGGAACATTATCGGAAAGGGAGAGGAGTGATGCGGGACAGGGTGAAGCTGAAGAAGCTCGCTGAGGAATAGAGGGAGGAGATTAGGTGACCCGCTGAGGACGCAGAGGAGCACCTGGAGAATAATTTGAAGTAATAGCAATCTTTATATAGAAGTATTAATAGTATGTGTAGCTAGGAATAGGTTGTTAACTCAAAGTTAACATCTTGTTCTAAGATCATAAGAGGCAGGAGAGGAAATGGAAAATAGAAAGAATGAGAGAAAGGACATCGTGCCCAGGGAGTACTGGATACCCATCTCGATCTTCGATGAGATGGAGAGGGTCTTCGATAGCTTCAGAGGAACGAGGAACCTCTGGTTGCCCTCGATGACCACCGGGTTCAGGACCCCCGTGATGGACGTAAAAGACAACGGTACGGAGTATGTAGT
>CAZQLP010000016.1:14808-23456 GCA_964594225.1 uncultured Methanomassiliicoccales archaeon | reverse complement strand
CGTGAGATCCCTTGATATGGAGGAGAACCCGATCTGGGAGCCTGAGGGGTCCTTGAGCGGGGAGAGGGCGATGGATACCTCCCTGATATTCCCTTCTTTACCCTGTCTCACGGTCTCATAGTTGCTGATCAATTCTCCGCGTTCGACCTCGTCGAACATCGCCTGGGCCTCCCCCCTCAATGCCTGTGGGACAGATATTAGGAATTTGCCCATGGCCTCTTCGTAACTATAGCCGTAGAGTTCAGTGGCCGCGGGGTTCCAGCCGATGATCCGCCCCTTCATATCATATGTTATGATGGCATCGGCGGTGTTCTCAATCAGATTCTGGAGGTAACTCCGGGTGCTCTCTATCCGCTCGAAGGTCAGGGCGTTATTGAGAATGGTCCCGACCTGGGCTCCCATTATCGTGAGGAGGTTCCTGTCGTCCTCGTCTAGGATTTCAGATCCCTTCCCGGCGAGAACCATGATCCCCATCACCTTGTTCCCGAACAGGAATGGGACGGATGCCAGCATCGCACCCCCGTGATTGGAATTCGTCCTCTTCAGGACGGTCAGTTGTATATCACCCGCCTCCCTCACTATGGAATGGTCGGGGGGCAGCTTCGCGAACTCCTTCTTGAACCTCTCAGTGACACCCTTTTCCTTACGGAGTATCCATTCACCACCGTGCTGGGTGTAGATCGCACCAGATCGTATGGAGAAGAACTCGAGGGTCCTGTCCAGTACCAATTCAAGGATGGCATCGAGCTTGAATGTTTTGATCATATCGTTGGAGATCTCATTAAGGAAGGTGAGTTGCCGGAGCATGTTCTTGTTCTGCATTTTCAGGTCCTGGTACCTGATCGCTCCATTAACTGCATCAACGAGCTTCTCCGTCTTGAACGGCTTGGCTATGTAATCAAATGCCCTTCCCTTGATGGCCTTGATAGCGGTATCCACCGATGCATAGGCGGTCATTATGATGACTTCGGTGTTCGGAGAGATGTTGTCTATCTGCTCCATGACCTCTATGCCGGTCATGTCCTGGAGTCTGACATCGAGAATGGCGACGTTGTAGAAGATCTCCGATATCTTCCCGAGCCCCTCCTTCCCGCTACCAGCGATATCCACCTCGTACCCCTTGGATGTCAGGATATCGGTGAGCATCTCTTGAATCCCCTTCTCGTCATCGATCACGATGATTCTCTCAAGGGCCATCTTCTTTCCTCAGGGATTTGCTGTCTTTCCTCTACTAGAACGAACTTGATGCTTTTATGACTTCCTTGTCTGGAATCTGTTCCTATCTCTTGAGATGACGGTCAATGCGTCTGTAGAGAAATCGGTAACCTGATGGAATAATGCTTGATGCAAGCCGATGTGAAAAAAAGAAAAGGAAAAACGGAAAGGGTTTCCTTGTTCTTACTGGGCTCCGATGTCACCACACGAATGCACGTTCTGGGCCAGCCTTGTAGGTCCAGATCATCATTATCATGTTGACGACACCGACTACGATCCACAGCCAAACCCAATTATCTGAGCTCAGAGAGTTCTGAACGTCATTAATGAAGGTTGTCCAAACACGGCCAGCGTCACCAGTCAAGAGTCCACCCAAGACCATGTAGTACCATGTGGTAATCATGGACAGGATAAGGTTGATCTGATGTATTCTAGCACCGCACTTGCCAAGGATCAATAGCCCCCAGGTTGTAGCCGTAATACCATAAATAAACAGCCCAAGATTGAAGTCCCAAGTGACTCCCATATTGGCTGCGAATGGTATTAGTATGAACTGGGTTGTACCGCCCCAAAGAGCGGCGTCTCCGATGGGTCTCCAGTCCCAATTCTGCGTCGCACAGAAAAATGTTCCGAGGAACAAGAAACCGTACAGCGCGGGGACAACGGAGAACATCACAGATACAGGTCCAGCGAATGGATCAGCCGCAAAGTGCCAGATCGCCATGATAATCAAGGCGAGGGCAGCGGCTAGGCAACCCATGGCTCCGATAGCCTGCTCGGGAACTAATTCCCCTTCGGCGGGTTTTGAACCCCACCACGCAGAGCCAGCTCGGACACCACTGGTGTAGAAAATCCAATGGCAGAGACCATATACAAGTCCCATCATACCGAAAATCACTGCAGCTTGCGCCATAGTTTTTCCCCCTAAGTGGTCGTTCTCAGACGGCCATAGCAATAGGTTACTTGCTTCTTGATACTTAAAGGTAGCGATATTGCCCCTTACCAAGGTAAAGCTCAATCATATTGTATTTAATATATGTTAAATGGTGAATAATGGCCAGTACTCTAATTCCGATATAATTATAGTATCATTCACGATACTTACATATAATGGATCTCAGAGTGATATATAACGGAGAAAACGGTAGCCAGTGTGACTTTCGAAGATTCTTAGCATAATAATCAATCAATTATTAATATGGTAAGTATCCGATCATTCTCTGAATTTTTCATATTAATTCCTTTGAAAACACCTGGATGCTGTTTGGACATGGTATTTACAGCCATGAGTACCAGGTATCAATAATATTGCTAATATTTAATATCATCTCATAAATAAATAATCTAGCATATGAGCCAGTAATTTATTCAATCGCTGTAATTATTGAGATTTCACGAAATTTCCGCAATCAAGTGAATGTATGATTATGAACACCCTGTATTCAGATTGTTTGTCCTATCATCTGAAAAACGGTTTACATTTGTAAAATATACTAGATTTTCAATATGCCAGCCTGATCTGGATGGAGATAGAGGAGGAAATCTCAGATAGAATGTTTCTCATACTTATCTGGAGGGATAACGATCTCGAATCTTGCACCTTGATTTCGCACGCCATTCTCCCGAATGTCCATTCCCGTGACCGCCAATATCTCCTTTGTAAGGTACAATCCATACCCAAGGTGTTCTCCACTCCCCCTTTCGAATATGGATTCCTTCCTTTCTTCCCCGATACCGATTCCATCATCCTCTATCACGAGGAGACCTCCATCTTCGTTTTCCTCGAACCTGATGTCTATCCTGGTTACACCACCGCCGTGTTTGATCGAGTTGTCCAGGATGTTGGCGAAAGCCTTCACCACTATGGGGTCCAAGAACGCCCGAACTCCCTCCACATCCACTTCAAGGGTAATGCCGTAAAGCTCGACTTCCAAGATCGCATCCTGCATCAATGAACTAATGTCCATCCAGCTCGCCTCCTTGTTGCCCAGTGCCTCGTAGTCCCTGGTCAGATCAAGTTGCCTGAGTATGACATCGCTGGCGTCCCTTATCTTCTGCAGTGACCTCGTCAGTGTCTTATCGTCTACCAAGTTCTCCGCGATCTCCTCCGCGATTTCCTCATATCCCTTGATCACGGAGATCTGGTTGATGATATCATGTCTGATCACCTTCTCCAGCAGCTCCAGCTTCTTCCCCACGAGCACGATCTCATCCTCGTACCTCTTCCTTACGCTAAGGTCTTCATATGTGGTCACCAGTTCCCCGGATCTCAACATGAATATCGAGTACTCTCTCCAACCCGCTCCCCTCTCGCCCCTGTAATACCTCATTGGGATGATCTCAGACTCGCCTGTGCTCCACACCTTCCCCAGGGCCTCAATCAACCCGAACTCCTTCAGACTCGGGGCGAATTCCATGATGTCCAGGTTCACCACCTCGTCCCTTTCCACCTCATCAAGCTCCCTCGCCGATCTGTTAATATCGATTATGGTGAATCTCTCTCCATCGTCGCTATGGAATATGCAGGAGGGAATTGTCATATTCTCGAATAGACCGCGGAACCTTCCGGTCTCTTCCCGAAGAGCAACCTCAATCTCATTCCGCCTTCTCTCCAGTCGTATCATATGAATAGCGAGACCGAGTTCCAACACCAGCTCTTCGAAAAGCTTGTGTTCTCTCTCATCCCACCGACATTCGGAGGACAGGAAGAGATTCAGGACGCCATAAATGTCATCTTTATAGGAGAGCTGGACGGCCATCGTCATTTGGCAGTCGAGCCTCTTGTGCAGCGGACACCCCTCGCAATTCTCGCTCGGAACATCGATCAGCACCACATTCTTCGACCCGAGAGCCTCCTGGATGCAGTAAACGCCCTCGTTGTCCAGCATCGCCTGTGAGACGACCTCCCTCTGGTCCCCACCGCACGCAGTCCATGGCGGGTTTCCGTTGTCCTTCAGCATCAACACACTCGCGATCTTGAATTCAGTCACATCCACGAGGACATCGCAGGTCCTCTGCATCAGGTCCCGCTCACTTTCCTGGTGAATGATGAGCTGGTATATACTGCCGAAGGAGTCGAGCATGCGTTGCAGGTTCTCCATCCGATTCTGCACCAGCTTACGATCGGTGATGACCCTCGATACCCCAATGATCTCCCTGGGATTCCCGTCATCGTCCCTTACCAGGTTCCCCCTCAACTCTAACCATTCCGTGCCCCCGTCCTTCCGCCGGGCTTCCATCGTATAGCTCTGGGTCCCGATGTCCTCCCCGGTTATGATGGCCTTCTTGATTTCGTCGATCGCCCTCATGAGCCCTGGAAGGGAACCCGGCAGGACGTAGTCTCTAAATCCCATGCTCTTCAGCTCATCAGGTGTGAATCCAGACACCCTTATGAGGGACGGACTGATGTACGTGAAATTGAAATTCAGATCCGTAGTCCATATGTAATCGGAGAGGTTGCTAACCAGCAAATTATATCTCTCAGCGTCCCTCCTGATCCCCTCGATCATCATTCTCCTCTCAACAAGTCCAGGGATCGAGTTGGAGAGGGCCTTTAGATCGTACGGTTTGGTGAGGACGAGATCGGCATCCTCCGTCAAGGCCTTGGTCGCCAGGCCCTCATCGCCATCGGGGGAAAGCAGGATGAAAACCATCGGGGAGTTCTTCCTTACCTTCCTGAGGATGGCAAGGCCGTCGATATCCATGCCATGCTCGGCGATAACGATGGAGGGCGTCCCCTGGTTGATGTATCTCATCGCCCCCGCCATGTCCGTTGCTGGTAAGAGGTCCATACCAGTGTTGGCGATCATTGCCTCTATCGCATCTGAGGTCTCAGAATCTCTCGCGAGAAGAAGAATATAACCCATTCGTTCGCTGCCCTCTGACCTTCAAGGTCATAGATTACCTACGAAGTTCAACATTATTAATTGATTGATATTCATTATAGTTGTTACCTCAGTATCGGCAATAGGAAATGTCATTCACCCCACGCGAACTCATTCTCAGAATCTTCGTCTGAATCCGAACTTTTTTCTACCTTTGTCTATATTGAAGCACCCAGGTCCTGGACTGAGATCATGTCTCCTACGAACTTCCGCAGGGAACCATCATCAATCTACGGGTACTTCACCGCCTTCTTCGCGAATTCATCCATATTCTCCAAGACGATCCTTGTACTGTACTTTGCCCTTTATTTTTTCACCCCGCTGTTCGCGAACCCAGATGAGGGGTTGGAATTCGTGTCCTGGCTTGGATTTGGCATTCTCGCCGGAGTGCTGCTCTTGGCCGCCTTGGCCATACTCTTCTTCAACCGGACCCTGTACGGCAAGCAGAGGGTAGTCGGAATGGCCGTCTTCATAATCATGGTCTCACCTCTCACGGTGATGGCCCTCTCCTTGTTCGTGACCATGTTCTCTGGCGTGACATCCGTTCCCGTGCTGAAGGTGGCGTCCTCCGCCCTCCTGCTTGTGCCATTGATATTCATGGTCACAATACTCTTCGAGGCAGTCATTCACTATCACAACCGGTCCACCGAACCCCTGCTGCTCATGGCCTTCGCCTTCGCATCCATATTTCTGATGATGTACACCTTTGCCACCATACTGTACATGAACAACCTTGTGGTGGGGACTAATGGGGAGGTAGCATCATTCTACGACGTGTTCTACTTCAGCGGGATCACATGGACCACGGTGGGTTACGGAGACTTCATACCCATAGGGGTGGGCAAGACATTATCCATATTCGAATCCATGCTGGGCTGGGTCCTGATGTCCCTGATAACGGCCATATTCATCAGGATGCTCTCTTCGAACGAATGAGGTCCGGGGAGGGCCCGGTTTCCGGTCTTTCCGTGGTCGCGGGTCCGGAGGAAGGGGCCGGGGCGTCCGCCGCCTCAGCCTCATCATCTTCGATTATGCTCTCGATTATTGGGGTGAAGGGATCAATCAGCGCTCCCGTGAAACCCATCTCGTTCATGAGATCGAGGTCCGATTCCCTCACGCCACCTCCCACCATCAACTCGCAATCGGCACCTTCCAGCACCGTCCCTAAATCCCGGGAGAAACCATTCCTGTCGCCAAGCCTTGTGAGATCGATCACGGCCACCCTCTCGAAACCTATGCTGTTCAGCTTCCTCAGGAGCCTCTTGACCTCTCGCGGCCCAGCACCCTCTTTCTCCCACCTGACCTCCCGATCGATGTAGGCGCAGGGTACACACCTGTCGGAGAGGTCGAATATCTCCTCATAGATTCCGCTCGAGGGACAGCTCAGCGATCCGGCCACCGCCCATAATATGTCCATCGCGAAGCTGTCATACAGGTCCTGGATCTCCCTTATTCCTAGGTCAAGCCAGATATCGTACCTGTGCTTAATGAGCTTCTTGAGGGCGGCGAAATTCGGTCTTCCATCACAGATGCCAGAGAGATCCATGAGGAACATCTCGTGGGCATTGTACCTCTTTCCCGATAAGGCCCTTTGGTAATCTGCGAATGGAACACTGAATTCAAGGGGCTCTAGGCGTCCACCGTTCCATCGGACTTTGACCACCCTGGCCACCTTGCCGATGGGCAGTTCCAGCGGCCCCATAGTGAACAGCGGGGCGGTGTTGAGTGGCACTATCGGCACCCTGAGGAACTCCTTGGGGGCAGGGCTTTCATCCTCCTTGGACATGCTGAAGTCCTCCACCTCGTAGCTGGTGTGGAAATCGAGTGGGACGGCGGTCCTGCCACAGTCCAGGCAGTGGTAGCTCCCGTCCTTGTGGTCAAGATGGGCCATCGGTCCCCCGAAGAGGATCGTTGGCTCGATGTTCCTGGAGCCGCAGTGGGGACATGCTCTGATCCTTCGGTCCTCCCGACTCATCGGGCCAACGAATGAGTGCACCAGTGATAATCCTTTCGAAGGGGTCGAGGAAAAGGACCCGGATGGTTTCAGATGACATCATTTTAAATATAATGATATCCTCGTTTAGGAAGGCGCTGGAAGATGCGCGTTCCAAGGAGGGATACAGGTGAAGGGACTCATACTCGCGGGAGGTAGCGGCACCAGGTTGAGACCCCTCACGCATACCGGGCCGAAGCAGCTCATACCCATTGCCAACAAGCCGAACATCCTGTACTGCCTGGAGGACATGAGGGATGCTGGTATCGTGGATATCGGCATCATACTGGGAAACAACATGCCGGAGAAGGTGAGGGACCTGCTGGGCGACGGATCCGATTTCGGGGTGAACATAACCTACATCGTTCAGGGAGAGCCCAGGGGCATTGCGCACGCCGTGGGCTGCGCCCGGGAGTTCATGGGCGACGAGCCCTTCTGCGTGTACCTGGGAGACAACATCCTCAAAGGCGGGATAGGGTACATGGTGGATAGGTTCGAGAACTCCGACCTGGAGGCGCTAGTGGCCCTCTGCGAGGTGGACGAGCCCCGCAAGTTCGGCATAGTCGAGCTCGATGGGAACGGGAGGATCAGGTCCATAGCGGAGAAACCCAAGCAGCCCAAGAGCAACCTGGCCATGATAGGGATATACTTCCTCAGGCAGAGCATCTTTCCCATTATAGATGAACTCGAACCATCCTGGAGAAACGAGCTGGAGATCACCGAGGCCATCGACGGCATTCACTCGAATTACGGTCGGGTGGACGCCATGAGGGTCAAGGGCTGGTGGAAGGACACGGGCAAGCCGGAGGACATCCTGGTGGCCAATCACCTCGTGCTTGAGAGTCTGGAAAGGGATAATAAGGGGGACCTGGACCCCGAGGTCATCATCCGAGGCAAGGTGAGCATCGGGGAGGGCACCTCCATCAAGGGCGGTAGCGTGATGAGAGGGCCGGTCATCGTTGGCAAGGGATGTGTGATAGGTCCCGACACCTACGTCGGACCGTACACCTCCATCGGGGACAACTGCACCATCGTGGGCGGGGACATCGAGTCCTCCATAGTGATAGAGAACACCCACATCGAGTGTCAGGAGAAGATCGTTGACTCCCTGATAGGCGCAGGTTCCAGGATCGTGTCCTCGAACGACAGGCTTCCCAAGGGATACCGCTTCGTAATCGGGGAGAACTGTCAGGTGATACTGTAGGTGGCGCTGTGACGGAGAACTTTTTTTATATCTCCTCCAATTATGAAGTGCAGTGATGACCAGAGTTAAGCTATTCGCCTCCTTCCAGGAGATTACCGGCGTCAATCAGGTCGAGCTTGAATTCGAGGACGTGAGGGAGATGCTGAACAAGGTCGTTGACCGTTTTCCAGATCTGGAGAGGGAGATATTCACCTCCCCTCAGCGCCATGAGCTGAGGCCCAGGGTCAAGGTGATGGTCAATGGCCGCAACATGGATTTCATGGACGGTCTGGATACCAGGATCATGGAGAATGACCGGGTAGCGGTATTCCCGCCGGTGGGCGGGGGCTGATCAGGCATCGATTCTTCAATG
>CAZQLP010000016.1:7519-14708 GCA_964594225.1 uncultured Methanomassiliicoccales archaeon | reverse complement strand
CACCAGGGAGAAACAACCGCAAACATTCTTATTCGCAAAGGGCATGTAGACGGGATGTCCTCTCAGGGGGATTCCAGCACCGGGAAGCGTTTCGAGAAGATATCCGGATCCAACCCGTACGGCAACCAGAACAAGCTCCTGTGGCACATGCCGAGAATACACGAGTTCCTTTCCACAGGTTCGACATTCCCCATACAGGTGGAGCTCAATCCCACAAACAACTGCAACATGGCCTGCAAATGGTGTTTGACGGAGTATGCGCGCAAGAACGAGGACATTGACCCCGATGTCCTCAGGAAGTTCCTGAGGGAGTTCTCGGAACTGGGGGGCAGATCCATAGACTGGACCGGCGGAGGGGAACCGAGCATCTACCCCCATGTCGAGGAGGCGATCCAGTACGCGGCCGAGGTCGGGCTCAAACAGGGAATGATGACGAACGGCCTCTTCAAGCCATCACTGATCGACACGCTCGTCAAACACATGACCTGGGTCCGATTCTCCTTAGATTCAACGAACAATGACCTCTACCGGGAGATGAAAGGTGTCGGACCGAGGGCGCTCCCCCGGGTCATGGAGAACATGACCGCCATGTGCGCGCAAGAGAAGAGACCGAGGATCGTGGCCAACGTGAACCTATCCATGTGGAACTGGCCGGACCTGGAGCAGACCGTGATCGACGCCCGTGACTGCGGCGTGGACGGATTCCAGGTGAGACCCGTGCTTCCCCAACCCGGCGGCCTCGTCTCGGATGAGGAGATCGGGTTCTACCGCGATGTTGTGGGAAAGCTCGACGCGCTCAAGAGGCATGAGCGGGACGGCTTCCAGCTGTTCCTATCCTACGACAAGTTCATGGACATGATCTCGGGCGATGTTTACCTTCGTCCATATGACAGATGCCAGTATCACCAGTTCATTGTCGTCCTGAACGCGAACGGAGACCTCTGCGTGTGCACCCATCATCTTGGGGACGAGAGATTCACCTTCGGCAATCTGTATGACCAGTCCGTGGAGGAGATCTGGGATTCCAGGAGGAGGAAGGAGACCCTGAGATACTGCGACGATGAGCTTGACTTCTCCGAGTGCCAGGTGTGCTGCAAGGGCCACGAGCTCAACAAGCTGCTTCATTTCATTCAGAACCCCAATCCGAAGAGTGACCCGGACTTCTTCTGAACTCCGGAGCCGCCGCGATCCATCATATGTCTTTCCAGATGCTAGGGTTGGAAACCAAGAAAGGTCGATGCGGTATTTTCCGACAACTGCAATCTGAGAAACGTCAGGCCACCCTCAGATTCGTGTAGCGCGGGTCCCTCTCCGCCGGGTCCCCGTTCCATTCCTGCTCCGACAGGCAGGACATGGTGACCGTCTTCAGGAACTTCCCCGCCTCTTTCCTCGCCAGCTCCACCTCCTGCCGGGTGGGGCGCCTCCAGGGGGCCCCGGGAACCGGGATGTACCCGATTATGTGGTACGGGATGGAATCGTCGACGGTGGACACGAACTCGGCGATTCCAGCGATCTCGTCGATCTCGATGAGCCCTGGGATCAGGACGGAGGAGGCATCGACCCTCACCCCGTTCTCGTAAGCCTTCCTGAAGTTCTGCCGCACCACGGCGCTGGGGATACCGCAGTTCCTGAGGTGGACATCGTCCCTGAGGGTCTTTATGCTGATGTTCGCCTCGTCAATGTGATCGGGCGGTACGTTGGCGCCGTTGGAGTGACCCAGCTTCGTGATGACCCCCAGCTCCTCGTGGGCGAATCTCGCCAGCTCTCCAAGGCCGGGATAGATGGTGGGCTCCCCTCCGATGAAGTGCACCCGGTCTATGTCCAGGCCCTTCAGTGCCTTCTTGACCTCCATATCATCGATGAATCTGGTGGTCTGCTTACCATTCTTCAGCTTGTACGAGCACCACTCGCAGTTGAAGTTGCATCCCTGGCTGTGGACGTTCGCTCTCCTGTAAAGGGTGTTGTGGGTAACCTTAACGATGGGCATCGATTCTCCTCTTGGATCGGGGTAACAACCGTGACATGCTTCCGTAACACCCATACCCAAATCGTATTACGAAATGGGGGAACCGGTATATATGCCCTTTTCAACGACCAACATATCCCTTCTCGATCAGGTACGATTCCAGAGCCTCCCGCCACCCCCTCATGATTATCCCGCTCTCCCTCAGTTTGTGGCCGGACATGGAGGAGTCAGTCGGCCTCCTGGCCTTTGTGGGGTAGTGGGAGGAATCCACGGAAGCGATCTCTTTGGTCTCGCCTAGAATGTCGAAAATCGCCTGGGCGAACTCAAACCAGGAGCAACTTCCCCGATTACAGAGGTGATAGGTGCCGAACCTGAGGCCGCTGTCCAGCATCTTCCTCAGGGCTTCGGCGGCATCCAGGGTGTAGGTGGGCGACATGATCATGTCGTCCACGATCTTCAGTCTTCCCTTGCGGTCACGGTTGGCTATCATCTTCTCAACGAAGTTGTCTCTCTTGCCGCTCACCCCGGCGGAACCGAACAGTGACGACACCCTCACTATGTAGTGTCTGGAGGAGTACGCCCTGGTCAGGATCTCCCCCGCAAGCTTGCTCGCCCCGTAGACGTTAACTGGCCTGACCGGGTCCTCCTCGAAATAGTGTCCGCTCTCCCCGCTGAACACGTAGTCCGTGCTCACGAACACGTTGATGGCACCGATGGAAGTCGCCATCCTCGCCAGGTTGAGGGCTCCCATCGCGTTCACGGAGAACGCCCTCTCCGGGAGGTCCTCGCACTCGTCGGTCCTGTGGAACGCGGCGGTGTTTATGATTGCGTCGGGGGAGATCTCCCGCAGGATCTCGCAGCTCTCTGGATCAACCACCTCTATATCCCCGTGGCTCAGCGGTACTGGGTCCCCCAGCACCTTCATCAGGTCGGAGCCCAGCTGTCCTCCCGCCCCTATGACCGCCACCTTCATGCCGACCGCTCCTCGAACGGTGCCCAGCCACCGTCCTTCTTCGAGAGTATGGGGGGCTCGATGGGCCATCGGATCCCGAACGCGGGATCATCGTACTTGTATCCCCCCTCGGTCTCCGGCGCCCACAGCTCGAAAGCAAGGTACTCCACCTCGGTGTGGTCCTCAAGCGCCTGGTAGCCGTGGGCCATGCCTTCAGGGACGTACAGCATGTCCCGTTCCTCGGCGGTAAGGGTGACACCCACCCATCCCTTGAACGTGGGGGAGGAGGGCCGCAGATCCACCGCCACGTCGAATATTGAGCCACTAGTGCACCTGATGAGCTTTGCCTGGGCCCGGGGCGGTCTCTGGAAGTGAAGCCCCCTGATTACGCCCTTCCTGATGTTGTAGGAGACGTTGACCTGGGCTATGTCGGTCTCCAGCCCCTGTTCCCTGAACTTCTTCATCTGGAACGTCTCGGCGAAGAACCCCCGATCGTCCTGGAACCTCTCAAGCTCGACTAGGTAGACATCACCCAATTCGGTCTCAACAAATCTCATGGTAATCACTACTGAATTGAGTGAAGTCATCATTATCCTTTCGTTCTCCCGCCACCGCCCGGACACCGCAATCACGGTTATCACCACGGTCATCATTATCCCTGACATAGAGAGCGAGCGGTGTGGTGATTAGGTACCAACAGCGACAGGAATGCGGTTGGTGGATTAGTTGGCCAACGGTGAGTTTGAGGAAGGTGTGCTGACCATCATGGTCGATCTCAAGGTCGAGTACAGGAACACCATGCTTGAAATCGAGTGAACGTGAACCCCTCCCCTCCAAGTTGGTCAGACGGTCAATTCCCCCTGCCCTTTCCTTTCTCGAGTAATCTTTATAATCAGCGTGAATGAATTATGATAACAGGGTTGGAGAACCCATAGGTGATCGAGATGATGCAAACAATACCCATAGACCTGAGCAAGGTCAAGGCGGAAGACATCGACAAGGAGATATTGAGGGTCGCGGTAATCGCGGAGCTGGACGCGATCAACATGTATGAGCAGATGGCGGCCATGGCCAAGGACCCATTGATAAAGGACGTCCTGCTCGATATCGCTGGAGAGGAGAAGACCCATGTCGGCGAGTTCCACTCAATGCTCCTGATGAAGGACGAGGAGCAGGTGAAGGAGCTGGCAGCGGGAAAGAAAGAAGTAGAGGAAATGATGGAGAAGTGACCCATAGGTAACTCCGAACAGCTTTGGATTTCGACGAGGAGATGATCCTTCAACCTCCGAAGAATCAAAAGATCCATTCGTTCTGAGAGTATACCGAAACTGTGAAATACCAATAGTTAAGATAGCTTTTCAGGGAGGCTATCCATTTGAAAGGAACAATTGAAAGCCTGGCCAAGGCATTCATAGGCGAAAGTCAGGCGAGGAACCGTTACACATTCTATTCGAAAGTCGCGAAGAAGGAGGGATACGAGCAGATCGCTGAGATATTCAGGATGACCGCTGATAATGAGAATGAGCATGCCGAGTGGCTGTTCAAGCTCATGATCAAGCTCAAGGGGGACGACATGAGCTTCGACGACATCGATGTCCCGGCTGACGTGCCCACCATATGCGGCGACACAATAACCAATCTCAAGTCGGCCATCACCGGCGAGAACCACGAGCGCACCAGGATGTACCCAGAATTTGCGGGAATCGCCAGGAGCGAGGGGTACCCAGAGATAGCGGACAGGCTGCTCAACATCGCCAAGGCGGAGGAGCATCACGAGGAAAGATACATGAAGCTCCTGAAGCAACTGGAGGCAGGGACCTTCTTCAAGAAGGAGAAGGAGGTCTGGTGGTTCTGCAGGGAGTGCGGCTACAAGCACTACGGCACCGAGCCGCCTGAAGAGTGCCCCTCCTGTGATCATCCCATGGCGTACTACCAACTATTGTGCGATGATTACTGAATGAAGGGTCGAACCATGACCGAAATGATGCCGGTTTACGAGTGCGAGACCTGCGGCAACATCATCGAGGTGGTTCATGACGGCATCGGACAGCTCATATGTTGTGGCGAGCCCATGAATCTGCTGGAGGCCCATACAGCCGATCAGGGGTACGAGAAGCACGTGCCCGTGATTGAGAGGACGGCTGTCGGCGTCAAGGTGAAGGTCGGAGCGGATCCCCATCCAATGCTTGAGAATCACCACATCGAGTGGATCGAGGTGCTCTGCCGCGACGGCAAGTCGCAGCGCAAGTTCCTCGAGCCTGGGGACGCTCCCGAGGCAGAGTTCTGCGTTCCCGAGGGCAGAGTGCACGCCAGGGAGCACTGCAACGTCCACGGCCTGTGGGTCGGGGATGAGTGAGATTCGCACAGCAGACCCACTTGACCCAGCAAACCCTTTCCCATCTACAGTTTTCCGCATTAACGCTTCCAATAGATCATCTCGAAGAAACCGCATCTCCTTATATCACTCCAGCGTTTCTTCTTGGTCAAGGGGTGTATCGAATGGGCGATGACGGCTGCAAGATCGGGGTTTTCCTGTGCGACTGCGGCGGCACCGTTGACAGCATCGATCTGCTGGAGATCGCCGATCTCTGCATGGGGATGGAGGACGTGGTGAACGTCGAGATATTCGACTTCCTCTGCTCCCCGGGGATGAGCGATACGATGAGGGGCATTATCCAGGACATTGGCATCGACCGCGTTGTGATCGGCGCCTGCTCCCCCAGGCTGTACCTGGAGCATTTCCAGGGCGTCGCGGAGAAGGCGGGGATGAACCGTTACATGGTCGAGATGGCCAACCTCCGGGAGCAGTGTGCCTGGATACACACCTTCGACAGGGAGGGCGCCACCGCCAAGGCCAAGGACCAGATGTCCATGGCCATCGCCCGGGCCAGGAGAATGACCCCCTCCCTACACGGCATGATCGCCACCGTGGACGCCGACCTCTGCGACGGCTGCGGGGTGTGCAAGACCGTGTGCAATGTCAACGCAATAACCATCTTGGACAGGAACGGGGAGGAGGCCCTCCTCTCTCACATCGATCCTGAAATCTGCGAGGGCTGCGGCGTCTGCGTCTCCTCGTGTCCAAGTGGCGCCATGGACATGGAGCTGTTCTCAAACGACGAGGTGCTGGCCGAGATCGATGCGGCCATCAAGGCGAACGGTTTCCCCCGCATCGTAGTTTTCGAGTGCCACTGGTGCGGGTACGCGGCCGCTGACACCGCGGGGGTGAAGCGGATCCAGATGGACTCCAGGTTCAGGGTCATACGCACTCTGTGCTCAGCGAGGGTGGATCCCGAGTGGGTTCTAAGGACCCTGTCGAACGGAGCCGACGGCGTGATGATCGTTGCGGGCAGTCCCGACCGCTGTCACTTCGATGTTGGCTCGCTCCGCACCAGGAAGAGGATGTCGTTGCTGGGCAAACTGCTCGACCAGCTTGGATTTGACGAGAGCAGGTTCAAGGTCGCCTGGGTGAATTCCGACCAGCCGGAGGAGTATGCCCAAGCGGTAGACGGCTTCATCGGGGAGATCTTGGAACTGGGGCCGAATCCCTACGGGCGGTCCGCGGGCGAGGTGGAGAGTCTGAGGGGGGCGTGGGCAAGGAGGGCCCAAAAGCTAACTCAGTGAACAACTCGCGTAAGCGGGGCCTTTGCTTCAATATTTGCGCAATAATTCAAAAACTATATATATTAGTTCAGCATAGTTCTAATTAAAGTGTTGACCAACCCCTTGGCGAACACCAAGGAGCGCAGGTCGCACTAGACTCACTATAAAAAGAGGTGAAGAAGATGCCAGGTGGATATGGACGAGGAAATAGGTACAGGTGGATATATAGAAGCACCGGTGTCCCGGGATTGGGCAGAGGACGGTTCCCTGCCTTCGGACCCAGGTACCCTGACATGATGTACCCCTACCCGGAACCAGGGATGGATCCTTACATGTACCAAGAACCAGGGATGGATCCTTACATGTACCCCCCCAGGCGGGAGATCGATCCCAAGGAAGAGATCAGGATGATGGAGCAGGAGCTTGATATGATGGAGCAGGAGCAGAAAGCGATCTCCGAGGACATCGAGGCCCTGCGGAACGAGATTCAAAAGAGAAAGGAAGGAGGTGACTGATTTGCCAAGAGGTGATGGATCTGGTCCCATGGGAATGGGCCCAATGACCGGCCGTGCGGCTGGTTACTGCGCTGGATACGGCATGCCAGGGTTCGCCAACCCCAATTTCCCCAGAATGGGGATGGGATGGGGCGGCGGCAGGGGCTTCGGTCG
>CAZQLP010000016.1:2087-7419 GCA_964594225.1 uncultured Methanomassiliicoccales archaeon | reverse complement strand
GGACCCGCATACTACCCCACCAGACAGTATATGAGACGCTGGTGAAACAAGAGGGGTCTGACCCCTCTTTTTTGATATTTAGGTAAGGGAGATGAGGAAGTCCACGGTCGAGCAGTACCTCAAGACGATAAACAGCCTCGAGATGGAGGCGGGCATGGCCCGCACCAAGATACTGGCCGAGCGTCTCGGTGTCAAACCGCCTTCGGTGAGCGAGTTCTGTCGAAAGCTCAGGGGGAAGGGCTACATCTCATGGGAACCGTACCAAGGCGCTAGGTTGACAGATACTGGCAGGGAGATCGCCAACCGTGTGCAGGAGAAGTATGAGGTCATCTGGTCATTCCTGCTTTCTCTGGGGGTGGAGTACGACGAGGCGAGGGAGCAGGCCTGCAGCATGGAGCACGAAATCAGCGACGAGTCGGTGAAGAAACTCAAGGCCCTCATAAGAAAGGTCGATTAACCACCGTCAACGGTCCTTGACAGGATGAAGATATATTTTCGGCAAGGATGTTCGAGTGCATCGACTGTGACAAAGTCTTCGAGGTGCCCTACGGTAAGCCGAAGCCGGAGATGTGCCCCGAGTGCGGCAAGTTTCAGATCAAGCGTAGACTCCATGGCATCCTCTTAGACAGGGGCGTCATGGAAGTGCCCAAGTGAAACTGGAACAGTTAAAATACTCCGAGGGGCATGAGCGACCCCATCAGCCAATCTGTCATTCCCATTATCGACCGATTATCGTTTCTATCTCAGTTCATGATGGGGATCACGCAGATGAAGTGAAGCGGCCCCTCACCAACGTTCATGAAGTTGTGATTGGTGTTCGCAGGTACGAAGATGACACCGCCCTGTTCGACCTCCCCCGACTCGTCTTCGCACACGACCTTGCATTTCCCCTTGACGATGAAGACCTCGTGCTCCCAGGGGTGGTTGTGGACGGGTGACCTACCGCCCTCCTCTACCTCGAAATAGCGCATGGAGAAGTTCTTGGCATCATCCTTCTCGTTTATCAGCCACCTGATCTTGGCGCCCACCGCACCCTCCTCGTTCACGTCCTCAAGCATAACGTCATCGTATTGAACGGCCTTGAATCCCATGTCTTCGGCATGTCCCTAACGAAGATATGAAACTTTTCATCTCTTGGGAGCAGTAGACACTATTGGGACTCGATTTCCTTTCGAATTCTATAAATTATGGTCGCGTTTTTATCAATTCGAGTTCGAACAGCCAATCCTCTGTCAAGATTTATGAAATATCAATATTGATACCGAAGGGAAAACATATATTGTATGAAACATTCAATAGTTTCAGGGAAGCTCAAGGTCTAGGTGATCATAATAACTTCCAGAGGTAACGGAATTGTTTGTGTCATCCCCGCGTACAATGAGGAGATAGCGATAGGCAGCGTCGTGCTGGAGGCGAGGAAGCAGTGCGAGCATGTCATCGTTGTCAGCGACGGGTCCAATGACAGGACCTCCGAGATCGCCAGCCTCGCTGGAGCTGAGGTGATAGACATGCCCGTCAACTCCGGCAAGGCCGCCGCGTTGATGACAGGGCTGAGGCAGGCGGGCAACAACGGTTTCAAGGCGTTCGTGATGATGGACGGCGATGGCCAGCATGATCCCCGAGAGATAGGTCCTCTCGCCGATTGCGTTCTGTGCGGCGAGGCCGACCTGGTCATAGGTTCGCGCTTCCTCAACGGCAATCGGAATATTCCCGCCTACCGAAAGGCGGGTCAGAGAGTACTCAACGGGCTCACCAACGCGGCCAGCAACCTTGAGATTACCGACTCCCAGTCCGGGTTCAGGGCAATGAACGCCAGCGCACTGGCGAACCTCGATTTCTACTCTTCGGGATACAACATCGAGTCGGACATGATCTGCAGGTTCTCCGAGAGGGGTCTGAAGGTCAAGGAGGTCCCTATCACCTCCATTTACGAGGTCCCGAATACGCACAAGAAGCATCCGCTGACGCATGGCCTATCGGTCATGGGCAGGATCATAAGCACGATAAGCCAGAACAAACCCCTTTTACTCATAGGTGCACCGGGCTTCGTGCTCCTGTGTGCGGGTCTGTTCCTCGGCCTGTTCTCCCTGTCCGAGATCGTCCTGTTCGGGTGGGGATGGATGTTCCAGACCTTCACCGCGGTGTTCCTGTTCACCCTGGGCTTCGTGATGTGCATATGCGCCCTAGTCCTTAACTCGCTCTCCGATCTTCTGAGGGGGATCAGGGGCCATACTGATAAACAGATGGCCACCCTTTACGCGTTGGAAAATCTCCGGGGAACGACCACCGAGGTGAAGGTGGAGAAGATCTCTGGTCAGGACACCAACAACTGATCGGGCACTCCCAATGCGTCCGAGCTCATACCCTCTTTCAAGAACCTCCAGGAACCGGTAATCTCCAGCCTGGCTCGGAAGGCCATCATCACCAGTTGTGGGTGGATATGATGGTGCTGGTCACCCTTTCTTAGGAAAGCAGACCCTCTGGTAGTCGGCCAAGTGGATCTCCACCTTCCTCACGCCGGACACGGCCCTCACGGCGGATCTGATGTTGAAAGCCACCTGAACGCTCGAGCAGAGGTAGGCGTGCGGCGAGAACACTAACCTCACCCTGTCCTCCTCGATCTGGACGTCGTATATCATGCCCAGATCGTAGACCGAGGCCTCCTTTTCGGGGATCATAATTTCTCTTAGCACCTTCACGATCTCGTTCTTAAGGATATTCTCCGAGCGCGTCAATGTCAATCCTCGGGAATTGAATGACGACGGGGTAGTATAAGTTTACTCAACTACGCCCTTGGCGTATAGATCATCGACCGCCTTGTGGAGCGTGGAGACTGCCAGCGTTGCGCAGTGCAGACTGTCCTCGGGAAGACCGCCCAGCTCCTCGATGAGCTCGTCATCGGTCATCATCAGGACGTCGGCGATCTCCATCCCCTCCGCCTTCTTCATCAACCTGCTGCCCACGGCCATGGTGGCCCCGCAGCCGTCGGTCACGAAGGTGGCCTCGGTGATTGTCCTTCCCCTCACCTTGAGGTAGATCCACATGGTGTCCCCGCAGGATCCAGTCACCCGGCCCCATCCGTGGGCGTCCTCCATCTTCCTCATGTTGTAGGGATTCCTGGACTCCTCTATGACGATGGGGGAGTAGATCCTACGCTCCTCCTCCAGGATCCTCTCCTGGATCTCCATCACGGCCTGCTCAAGAGGGTCCTTCTCCGTCAAAAAGCATCACCTCGACCTGCTTCCAGATGTCCCTGGAGATCTCAGCCAAGGGGTTATCCCCGTACTCCACCAGGGTCTTCTCCTCTATCATCGCCTTGGTGGCCACGTCATCGTAGGGGAGTTCCCCGAGCACTTTGATCCCCGATTCGGCGCAGAACTCCCTTATCTTCATCGTGTTGTCTGGGTTGATGTCCGCCTTGTTGACCACCACCGCGGCCGGGATCCCGAAGTGCTTCGCAACCCCCAGCACCCTCTCCAGGTCATGCATCCCGGACAGCGTGGGCTCCGTGACGATCAGCACCATGGACACCCCGCTGATGGCCGCTATGACGGGACAGCCTATCCCCGGCGGCCCGTCGATGAGCACCAGGTCCTTTCCTCGTTGCTCGGCCATGTTCCTGCCCATCTCCCTGACCATGGCCACCAGCTTTCCAGATGCCTCCTCGCCGGGATAGAGCGCGGCGTGGACCATGGGACCGAATCTCGTGTCGGAGATGAAGGCGTCCCCCGACAGCCTCTCCCTCATGGTTATGGCATCCACCGGGCACACCAGCTCGCAGACGGCGCACCCCTCGCAGTTCTCGGCGTGGATGTTGAACTCCTCGTCGATGGCGTCGAACCTGCAGCGTTCCCTGCATATACCGCAGTCGATGCACTTGTCTTGATCCCTGACGGCGAGTTCAAGGCCGTAGAAATCCTTCTTCTCCTTGAAATCGGGCGAGAGGATCAGGTGAAGGTCCGCCGCATCAACGTCGCAATCGGCCAGCACGGCGTTCTTGGCCAGGGAGGCGAACGCCGCGGTGAGGGTGGTCTTTCCTGTTCCTCCCTTCCCGCTGATGACGCATATCTCCTTCACCGTCCCACCTCCACGATCTCCACCATCCTGTCATATGCCTGTCTGAACATCTTCCTATAGTCCTTCAGCTCCGTTATGAAAGGAATGCCCCTGGAGTAGAGCTCCGCGATCTTCCGGTCGTGGGGGATGCGCATTATGATCTCTATCCCCTCCTCCAGACAGTACCTCTCCACACAGTCATTGCCCACCCCATCGCGGTTTATGATCACGCTGAAGGGAATGTCCATCCCCCTGATTACCTCAACAGCCAGCTTGAGATCATGGAGGCCGAAGGGCGTCGGCTCGGTGACGAGAAGGGCGATGTCCGAGTCCTTGATCGTGTCGATGACCGGGCAGGCGGTGCCCGGCGGGGCGTCGTAGATCACCAGCGGGTCATTCACGGCGAACGTCTTGACCCTCCTTATGAGCGGAGTCGCCAGAGGCTCTCCGATATCCAGCCTGCCGTGGAAGATGGTCAGCTGACCAATCTCTCCCTTGTCGATTTCCCCGATCTTCCTCTCATTCTCGGATATGGCGTTCACTGGACACACGATCTCGCATCCACCGCAGGAGTGACACAGGTCCGGGAAGAACACCAGCTTCTTCGGGAACACCGCTATGGCGTTGTACATGCAGAAGTGGGCGCACTCGCCACAGTACGTGCATATTTCCAGATCAAAAACGGGGACTGGGAGGGTGACATCCTCCTGCTTCTCCATCTTCGCGTCCAAGAACAGGGCGCAGTTTGGCTCCTCCACGTCGCAGTCAACGAGCGTGCACTCACCCAGGGTAAGGGCCAGGTTGACCGCGATTGTGGTCTTGCCCGTACCCCCCTTTCCACTGGCGATCACAATCTTCATCGTGGTCACTCGTACTGGTGGTGTCCTTCGCAGGCATCGTCGATGTCGGCCGACTTGAGTGCCCCTTTCTCGAAGTCCTCGAGAGCCTGACGAACAGTGCCCTGGGCACCTGTGTAGACTTTGATCCCGTACTTGTTGAGCATCTGGATGGCCATCATGCCCGCCGCGGAGATGAGCATCACGCTCGCGCCCGCTTTGACGATGATCTCCGGCGGGAGTCCAGTCCCTCCCTGATGCTCGCTCGTGTTATCGATGACAGTAACCTCGTTCGTGTCGGTGTCCACAATGGTGTAGGTGGGCACCCTCCCGAAGTGGAATCCAATCTCCTCGTCCAGGCCTCTGTCCCCGTTTGTCGGTATAGCAATCTTCATGTGTAGATCTCCTTCGCTCATTCAATTTGTTCCATGTACCTGGGG
>CAZQLP010000016.1:0-1987 GCA_964594225.1 uncultured Methanomassiliicoccales archaeon | reverse complement strand
CCTCCGCCTCGTCCTCTGCCTCCGCCTCGTCCTCTACCTTGATCATACATACTCATTCACCATTGCACTTCTTCGTTATCTTATTCACGATGTCCATGAACGCCTTGGCCGCCTCCGAGTCGGAATCCAAGAGCACTATGGGCATTCCATCGTCACTGGAGATCACGACCTTGGGGTCGATAGGCACCGCTCCCAGGAACGGCACGTCCAGGTCCTCCGCGGCCTTCTTTCCCCCGCCGACCTTGAACAGGTCGATGCGCTCCCCGCAGTGGGGGCAGATCATGCCGCTCATGTTCTCGATGATGCCGATGACTGGGAGTTTGAGGGACTTGGAGAAGTTCACTGACTTTCTGGAGTCCAGGAGGGCGACTTCCTGCGGTGTCGTTACCACGATCGACCCGTCTGCCTTGGGGATGAGCTGAGCGATGCTCAGAGGCTCGTCTCCGGTGCCGGGCGGGAGGTCAACTATGAGGTAATCCAGCTCTCCCCACCTGACGTCTCCAATGAACTGCTTGATCGCGCCCATCTTCATGGGACCCCTCCATATTACGGGGGAGTCGCGGTCCTGCAGCAGGAACGCCATCGACATCACCTTGAGGTGAGGCGGAACGATGACCGGGAACAGGCCGTTCTCGTCCCCGGTTATCACGGCGTCCTCGATCTTGAGCATCTTGGGTATGTTGGGTCCGTGGATGTCCACATCCATCAGGCCAGTTTCGTATCCCCTCATGGACAGTGCCACCGCGAGATTGGCCGCGACGGTGCTCTTCCCCACACCGCCCTTGCCGCTCATGATTATCAACACATGCTTGATCTTCTTTAGACTGTTGAGGACCTTCAGGTCCTCTTTGTTGGCCATCGGTATATTCTCTTCCTGAGCCATTTGCTTCAGCCCCTTCGTTGTCAGGTACCCAATGCTATGGTTGTCATTATCGTATCGACGTACATGTACGGGTGTATATCGACAGCTCCAATCCGCCTAGGGAGAGACATTAGAAACATGATGGTCACAGGATGCCCTTAGTCCCTTCGATCGAAGAACGCCTTTACGATGTTCCTCTCGCCCCGTTGGAGTATCTCGCCCATTGTGGAGGGGGAGATGTCAAGTTCTTTTGCCAGCTCCCTGATGGTTATCCTACGGGGGTAGTCGTAGTGACCGCGTTGCAGCGCGAACCTGAGGACTTCCTCCTGCCTCATGGTGACCACGTTCTGCCCGGATATCTTGGTTATGCTGTTCACCTGGACTGTGCAGCCTGATGTCTTCAGTCTGCTGATGAGGTTCCCAAGGGAGGGGTTCCCGCCGGTCATCACCGTCCATTCCACCTTGCCATCCGGTTTGCTCTTCGCCTTCGTGAGGAAGCACTCCGTGCCGGTGAGGGCCTTGCAGGCCACGCAGCTGTTGGTCACTATGGAACCGGAGATGCGGCCGTCTCCGAAGTGCGAAATGTCCGCCTTGTAGACGCTAGGGTGTCTTCGTATCTCACTGATGATATCGTCCGCGGTTAGGGGATCGCCCTTGATCTCCACCAGCGTCTTGCCTCCCGACTCTCCGTACGGCATGCACTCGATCAGATTGATGGGAGCGGGGAACTTGCTCCCCACGTCCTTGACCCAATTGTCGGGCATCTCTATGGTGATGGAAGCCTCGATCATCTTAGCTCAATAGGAGTACTTGAACTGATAAAAGTATGTTCCCCTCCTACATGAAGAGTGATTGTAAGGCGTTTCCTCTGTCTGGGGGTACCAACATCCTGTCCATAACCGAACCCTTCCTCCGGAAGGTGAGGTCGGGTTCCAGTTCGCTGGATTCAATGGGGAAATCGTCTCAAAGGATGCAATAGCCTCTGTCCTGCCCATGATCCCAACGATAAATGATTGCATGTGATGAGGTGACCACGGCAACAAAATACTGGTTGATACGCCTGACCTGGATCGCGCATGCCCATGCATCGGAATGCGGCGATCAGCGACGTTTTGAAACGATGAG
>CAZQLP010000015.1:0-24614 GCA_964594225.1 uncultured Methanomassiliicoccales archaeon | reverse complement strand
CGGCCATGAGCGTAGAATAGAATAGACCAATAAATCGGTATTGGTCATACAGCTTTAGATGACCACGGAGGCGGAGGCTGTCGCGCTGCCGTCCGCGAGGTAGATTATGTAGAAGTCCCAATGCCCGCTCTCCATTGTGGCGGAGCTCTCGATCGTAAGATAGTCACCATTACTGACATAACCATCATCACCCAGATCGACCAGGTTCATGGTCATGGTTCCGTTGAGCTGATACATCGTCGCTTCGGTGAAGGTGGCCTCCAGTGAACTCGTGGATTCCGGTGGGAGGACCGCCAGCTTGAATTGGGTGAACCTGGTCTCGGGAATGGCTCCGGTCAGGACCAGCTTCACATCCGATCCGTCCTTCTCGGCTTTGCTGAATGCCATCTGCGGCGCTGGGAAAGAGTCTGGGAACATGGCCGCCGAATCCTCTGACCCTCGGGCCGTTCCGGCTCACGAGACGTCCTGCCACACCTCCAGTGTTCTCAGGCGGTTGATGGCCGCCGCGAGTTCCTGGGCCCGGAAAAGCGCGCGGTCGCCAACCGGCCTCTCGCCGAGGACGTCCAGCCCCTTTACGGTGACATCGGACATGACCCTCTCCACGACCTCCCTCATGGTCGTCCGGTCGTCCATGAGGTCGGTGGCGTAGTGGATCGCGTCGCCGATCGCCTTGGTCTGGGAGACGTCCACCAGCTGCTCCAACTGCCCCAGGTCGATGCTCTGCATGCCGAACGCGATGGAATGCAGCCCCTTGGAGGAGATCTTGACGTCCCTCCGGCCCTTGGAGGGATCGAAGCTCTTGGCCAGGGGAATCCTTGGCGTGATCCTTCCGAACCTTTCTCCGCCCTCCGATCTCCTCTCGCTCCTGTTCCTCTCCGCGATTTCCCTGGCGTCCTGGGTCAAGTCGTGGGGAACGTAGTCGATCATGCAGATGACGTGATTGGCGACGTCGAAGTAATCCCCCGAGCCACCGATCACCAGGATCGTCGATACACCCTCGTCCTCGTACAGCTGGCGGACCTTGTCCACGAAGGGCGTGATGGGCTCCTTGTCCTTTGATACCAGCTCCTGCATCCTGTGGTCCCTGATCATGAAGTTTGTGGCCGAGGTGTCCTCGTCTATGAGCAGGGTGGTGGAGCCGATCTCCAGCGACTCGATGATGTTCGCCGCCTGGGAGGTACTCCCGCTGGCGTCCTCGGTGCTGAATCCCACGGTGTCCCTTCCGAAGGGGAGATTGGAGATGAAGGGCGAGATATCTGTGCGCTCGATCCTCCTCCCGTCCTCCGCCCTGATCTTCATGGCGGTGGGATCGGTGACCACCAGCTCCCTGCCGTCGCCGGGGACGTGATCGTAGACCCCCAACTCCAGGGCGTTGAGGAGGGTTGACTTGCCGTGGTAGCCGCCCCCCACTATCAAGGTTATTCCATTGGGAATACCCATCCCTGTCACCCGGCCCCTGTTGGGCAGATCGACCTCCACCCTGAGGGATGGGGGAGAGCGGAACTCGACCACGTTCCCCTGCCTGAGAGGTCTGGCGTCGATGCCGCTGGCCCTGGGGAGAACCGCCCCGTCGGCGACGAAGGCCACCAGTCCCATCCCGCCCAACCGCCCCCGGAGATCATCCGCGTCCTCCGCGGTCTCCACATGCCGGTGGACCGCGGCGCTTTCCAGGTTCCCGAAGAGAAGCGAGGATCTCACTATCTGGGGGAGCTCGTCGAAGAACATGGAGATGGCCTGGGTCCCGGCCACCCTCCTGCCGTAGGCGGGCAGGCCCATCACGAACCTCGCCTCCACCTGGTCACCGTCAACGAGAATCGAAGTCCGTTCCAGGATCTCCTGACCCGGGCGGTCTATTGTTATCGTTCCGCTCCTCCCGGTCCCCCTGCGGCCCTTGGGGATACTCCTGGCGGAGTCGGAGAACCTGCGGGCGAGGAAGTCTCTGAGGGCCATGTTCCTGCTCCTCCCGGAGAAGGTGTCTGCCGGGAAGCAGGCCGCCGACTGGGGAACGATCGCTCTCACCCGGCTCGGCGCGGCGAACGGATCCCCCTGGACGTGATCTATGATGAGCGTATGGGGATCGAACCGATACCGCCCCTGGATATCCTTGTAGGCCCTGTAGCCCCTTCCATCGATCCTGCTGAGCGTGGACCTGAGGTCCTCCTCTCTCATCATTCCATTGCCCCGGTCAGCGAATGAGGTAGCCCATGAAAACATTTGTGGGAACAGATAGACTGGTCATGTCATTACAGCTGGGATATCCACACGCGGTCTGGGCGGTGCAAGGCATTCGCCCCGCTCTCTCGAGCAATTATCGCATCCTCTCAAGCATATTGTTTAGAACATTGAGGAGTGGAGCAAGAACATCCGTCCACCATTCGATGGTGGGGAATCAGCTATCGGGTGTGATCAATGTTACGTTCGTGGCCCTGAGACCCTTCTCGGTCTTCTCAAGGTCGAAATTCACTTCCTCTCCTTCGTACAGCTCGCGCCTTCCCTCCAGATCAGAGAAATGGACGAAGATATGGTCGCTCTGCTCCGGTGACTCGATGAAGCCGTAGCTTCCGAGCCAGTTCACTACCTTACCTTTCAAGCGATTCTCACCTCTTCTCAATCTAGAGTAGAAACATTATTTAAATAGTTTATGGTAAATCAAATTGAAGAACTGGCCTCTGCCCGAACCAAAAGATTTTCTCCATGGCATCCGATTATCGGATGAGGGTCAAGATGGGTTTCGAGGAAGTCTTGGACAAGCGGGGGGACCTGGTGGAGAACGAGCTCAGGCGGTTCCTGGCGGAAGAGTTGGAGAGGGGACACAGGTACCACCCCCTGATAGGCGCCCTATACGACAGCCTGGATGAGTACTGCGCCCGGGGAGGCAAGAGGCTCGCGGCGTGCTCCACCATGATGACCTACGAGGGATACTCAGGCCGCCTGGACGACAGGATACTGCGGGTGGCCTGCGGGGTGGAGCTGTTCAGACACAGCATACTGGTCCATGACGACCTGGTTGACAGGGACGAGATGAGGAGGGGAGGGGAGACCGTCCACAGGATGCTGGTGTTCAACATGGACCGGCGCTTCGGTGAGGGGGCGGCGATCTTCACCGGTGACATCGTGTTCTCCATGGCGCTGAGGGCGATCATCCGGTCCGGTTTCGACCCGGAGGACGTCATGGAGGTGGTGGACCTCATCACGGGGAAGTACCAGGAGGTCAACGAGAGCCAGGTGCTGGACCTCGCCTTCGAGTACATCCGCCCCGACTGGGGGGAGTGGGAGATCATGGCCAGCAGGAGGGCCGCCTCCCTGTTCAGGGCCACCATGCTGTCGGGGGCCATGCTTGGGAATGCCCCTGACGAGGAGCTTGATGTCCTGGCCAGGGCGGGGGAGCACATCGGATTCGCCTTTGATATCCAGGACGACATCATAGACACCTTCACCTCCAGGGACCAGTACGGGAGGGACCCCTGCGGCGACATCAGCAAGGGGAAGAAGCCCCTGCACATCGTGCTCGCCATGGAGAGGGATCCGGAATTCGGCGGTCTGGTGGAAAGGATCGTCTCCGGAGAAAAGAAGCTCGATCCCGATGAGGTGAGGGGCAGGATAGAGGCCTCGGGAGCTTTGGATGAAGCGAAGGCAGTATCCAGGTCCCACGCCCGGTCGGCCAGGGAGGAAATCGACTCCACCTCCATGGGGGCGGATTCCAAGGAGTTCTTCCTCTCGCTCATCGACTTCGTAGATGAGAGCCTGGACTGGTATAGGGATGGATGAGGTCACTCCTATCTCATGCGATCTCTAACGGACGTGCGAGTATCAGCCGGAACTGAACGAGAGGGCTTCGATTCCAGCGTATTTCGCCTCGTATTCTCTCTCTATCTCGAACAGCCGGTTGTACTTCGAGGTACGTCCGGAGCCGATGTGGGATCCGAGTTTGATCTGTCCAGCATCGATGCCGACGGCGAGGTCGGCTATGGTGGTGTCGCAGGTCTCCCCCGACCGGGCGGATATCACGGTTCCGAAGCCGGCCTCCTTTGCCCTGCGGGTGGCCCTGATGGCCGCGGTCAACGTCCCGGCCTGGTTTGGCTTGACGAGGATGGCGTTGGCGTACCTCCCCTCTATGGCCCTCTCCAACCTCTGCATGCTGGTGACGAGCAGATCATCACCTATGATCTGGCAGCTGGTCCCGACCCTTGAGGTCAGCTCCCTCCATCCCTCCCAGTCGTCCTCCGCCATGGGGTCCTCCAGGGAAAGTATGTGATAGTCCTTGACCCACTCGGCCACCAGATCTATCCATTCCCCCGTGTCAAGCTCCTCGTCCTCGCTCGCCAGGACGTAGTTTCCGGTCCCGGCATCCCAGAAGTGGGAGGCCGCCACATCGAGGCCCATGGCCACGTCATTGCTGGAGTTCCGATGACCGGCCCTTTCGATACCCTCCAGCACCAGCCCGAAGGCCTCGTCGATGTCCACCATGGGAGGGGAGAGTCCACCCTCATCGCCGATCACCGGCTGATTCCCCCTCTCCACGACGATGGCACTCAGCTGATCATACACCGACCACGCGATCTCGTACGCCTCCATCAGGCTCTTGGCGCGGCACGGCAATATGGTGAAGTCCTGGACCTCTATCCCTCCTTCAGCGTGGGCCCCGGCGTTGAGCACCTGGAAGAGGGACATGGGGATCCTGCCCGGTCTACCTCCCGAGAGGTACATGTACAGGGGCATTTCCAGGGATAGGGCCGCCGAGCATGCCGCCGCACCTGACACCCCCAGTATGGCGTTCGCCCCCATGTTCGAGAGGTCATGGGAACCGTCTCTCTCGACCATGGATGAGTCTATGCCCTCCTGGTCGGTCACATCCATCCCGGTCACAAGGGGGCCGAGCACGTTCTCGATGTTTCCGATCGCCTTCCTCACCCCCTTGCCTCCAAGCCTGCTTCCACCGTCCCGGAGCTCCAGGGCCTCGTGCGCCCCGGTGGAGGCACCGGATGGGACGGTGAACACTCCCCTGGCCCTGTCGGTGGTCACGGCCGCCCGCACCGTGGGGTTTCCCCTGGAGTCCATGACCTCCCATGCCTCCACCTTCCGGATCGGGATCATGGGCCTCCCTCCTCCATGACGAGCTGGATGTATTCGTCTATGGTACCGATCCCCTCCTTAATCGATCTCCTGGCGATCCTCCTGATGGTGTTCACCCCTGCCCCGGAGTCCAGGTACTCCACGGGCGACTTGCCGTCAGCCCTGGCGAGCATCAGGCACCCCAGCTCCCTGACCGTCCTGGATTCGATGTCCCACTCCACACTCCCATCGTACGCGTTCCAGAACCTGTGGGCGGCCTCCAGGAAATCGTCCCTGATCTCCCACAGGTACACCGCCTTCATGAGAAGGTGGTTCAGCATGAAGCCCGTGTCGAAGGATGGGTCCCCCCAATGGGCGACCTCCATGTCAAAGACCCACAGTCTCGGCGGCCTGGTCGATCTCTCCACAAGGACGCTCTTGGGGCTGTAGTCCCCATGGACAATGGTCATCTCCCCGGAGAATACCGTCTCCGCCTCCTCGAGAATCAGTTCGGCGATGTCGGGGTTAACGCTCGCCGCCGTGCGATGATAAGGGTCAATCCTCAGCTCGTCGAAGTGGTCCTTGAAGGTGAACATGGACCGCACATCGGGATCCCGGGATGCCAGGGTCTCCACGCTTCCCAGGAGAGAGCCCAGCCTCTCGGCGACGTCCAGGTCCACGACGCCGCTGAGGAGCTCTGACTTCCACATCTGGCTACCGGACGGAATGCACTCCATCACGATGATGTGATTCACCTGGTCCTCGTGGAGCACCTCGGGGGCGCTCGCCCCCTCAAGACCGGATATCGCCAGCAGCCTCCGGTATGTCCTCAGGGCGTTGGCCTCGATGTGTATCCTGTGCGGATCAGCGGGCCAGTCCATCTCGACGTTGAGCTTGTCCAGCGGCTGCTTGACGACCAGGCAGCCCTCCCCCCATCTGACCATGATGACATTATTCGAAATCCCCCCACCAAGGGATTCCGAGGATGCCGTGGCGTCCACTGGCAGAATCCCGATTTCGTTCAGATAGCCCACGGCCGTATCTGGATCGATCTGCACCACTGTCACACTCCCGTCTCGGATGAGATGAATGCAGTCAATCGTAGAAAAGGGTGATGTCTCGAGCCATGGGTTCGTCCCGCGGCCGGAAGGGGGATCGGTGACGATCTTCCTTCCACATTCCGTTCATGCGGGCACATGAGCCAGGGCCGATAGACTAGGGAAATCATCCTGGGATGCATATTGAATAATTGCTGCCGGAACTGACTCGCAAACCAAATGCTCGCATATGCCCTGAGACAGGGAAATGGACGCACGGGCAATGGTCTCACCTCGTCGGTCTTCATTGAACGACGTGTCAGACAACCAGCTGGATTGAGGCGGCTCCTAGTCTCTTCTCCAGAACGCAAAGGCCAACACGAAGACGATGAACATACTGCAGACCACGAATATGGCGAACACCATGTTCTGGTTCGGGTTGATGTCCGGCATGAGCTGTATGCTTCCGACGCTCAGGGTATCCTGCCCCTCGGGGATGGTTACCGGCATCGTCTTGCTGGTGTAGTTCTCCTTATAGAAGCTCATCATGTGGTCCCCTTGCGAGGTGTAGATGTTGAAATATCCATCGGCGTTCGAGATTGTGTGCTTTCCAGTTTCCAGGATCACCGTGACCCCGGGAAGCGATTGATCGTATGCGTCGAGCGTCTGTCCCGTGATCATGGCTATTGATCCCTCGTCACCGGTCTCGGCGATCGCGGAGGGGACCAGCAGGAGGGTAGCGGTCACAAGGACCAGCAGTGAGATTGCTATCGATCTGCGAATCATCCGGTATTCCCCTTGGCCGCCCTAGGGACGGCCTACTTCGTTAAGAGTATTGGAATGATCGGGTATTAACCATTCGCGAGTCACCACCCTATCGACCTGAGAGAGGGCAGGAACACCATGATCACGCCCAGCACGACCATCGTCCCTCCGGCTATGATGAACACCCCCGGAAGGCTCCACCTGATGACGGCCCCCGACACCGCGAACGAGACGGGCAGGAGGCCCGCGGACGCGAACATCATCATGCCCATCATCCTACCCATCATGTTCATGGGGGTCTTGCGCTGGACCCATGTGATCATCAGGATGTCCACGTAGCCGATCACAGCGCCCATGCAGAAGGTGTCCACCGCTGCGAGAACGGTGGTGTCGGCGTAGGCAAATGCCGCGGTCCCCACTCCAAGTACGATCATTACGGATACAAGGATAAGGCCCAACCTCCCCCTCCTGGGCTCGGGGAGGATGCCAGCCACTGTAATCCCCAGCAGGGAGCCACCACCCATGGCGGACATCAGAATGCCGAACGCCGCCGCTCCCTCCGGCAGCCTGGAATCCGCCAGCACGGGTATCCCCACATCGAACGGTCCAGCGACCAGCAGATTGGCCGCCGCCAGGATGAGGAACATCAGCTTGATCCCAGGCTCCCTCATGATGAAGGAGAACCCCTCCCTGATCGACATGAGGAAGTCCCCTCCCAATCCCTTCTCCCCCGCTCTCGCGATCCGTATCAGGAAGAGAGTGATCAGGGATGCCAGGAAGGTCAAGGCATCGATGAAGAAGGCCAATCCTATGCCGCTCAGATCCTCGTTGCTTCCCCCGAAGATGGCAATGACCAGCCCGGCAATCACCGGACCGGCGAGGAGGGAGAACTGGGTCATGGCCTGGACCAGCGAGTTGGCGGCCTTCAGCTGCCACTTCTCCACTATCTGAGGCAGAATGGAGAACTGGGCGGGATAGAACAGGGCGTCAGCGAGCCCGAATGAGATCGCGAACAGGTACAGCATCCATATCTGCATCGTGGCCGTCAGCACAAGCGCCGCAAGTATTACGACGATCATTAGCCTCATGGAGTTGGACAGGATCATCAGGATCCTGGGCGAGAATCGATCGGTAAGCGCCCCGCCCACGAGCATGAAGAGGGCCCTGGGGATCGCTGCCAGCGCCAGCACAATGCCGAGGGTCAGAGGATCGCCGGTGAGGATCAGGACGAGCCAGGGCAGGGCGATGAGGTAGAACTGGTCGCCAATGAGAGATATCGCTTCCCCCACCCAGAGCAGGCGGAAGTTGCGGTTCCGGAGGAGATCGAACCTGGAGGTATTCTTTCCTTGGTCCTCCTTGTCCGCTGAAGCATCGTATTCGACCGTTCATCCACCCCCACGATGATCGTCGGGCCAGACACGCGGGCCGGCCCAGACAAGCGGGTATTGAATCGTTCTCTCAAGTACCCTCCGAATGCCGCAAGGGCGAAAGGTCATCATTCTCTCACCCGCAATTCAATCAGGGAGGACGTCTCCCGATCATTAGGACAAAGATATTGTAGGTTGACCATCTTCGATGCGTGGGGGTAGGACCATGAACTGTTTCGCCGGGTGGATGATTGACGGGATCCGCGAACACACGCGCGGAAGAGTGGGAAAGGGGTTCGATGGTCTCGAAGATCCCCATGAAGGGGCGTGTATGGTCCGCACCGGTCGGTATCGGATCGGGGCGATCGCCAGCCGCGATAATGAAAGGGGTATCGAGCGGAACCCGTCCTTGTCCAAGCGAATCCGATCATGGGAAGACGTCGCGTCGGTATCTGCGGCCGCGGGCTGCGCAAGAACGACGCGCCGTGTGGTCGCAGGGACCTCGTCCACTGGAGATGAGAACGAATGAGAAACCCCAGGAGGTACGGCCCTCCTCCCTTCACGGTGGCGGTCGTCCACGGCGGACCTGGATCCCCGGGTGGCATGGCCCCTGTGGCAAGGGAGCTCTCCTCAACGATGGGCGTCGTGGAGCCGCTGCAGACGAGCGACAGTCTCGAGGGGCAGGTGGAAGAACTTAAAGCGATCCTCGGGGAGGAGGGTAGCCCGTTCACCCTTGTGGGCTGGTCCTGGGGGGCGTGGCTCTCCATCCTGGTGGCGTCCGGACATCCACGCCTCGTCAGGAAGCTCATATTGGTGGGCAGCGGCCCCTTCCAGGAGGAGTACGCCACCTCCATCATGCCCACCAGGATGAGGAGGCTGGAGCGGGACGAGCAGGACGAGGTGACCATGTTGCTCGACAAGCTGGAGAGTCGTGCCTCGAAAGACAGGGACGCGCTGATGACCAGACTGGGCACCATTATATCACGGGCCGATTCGTACGAGAGCGTGGGATCAGAGGAGGAACCGCTCGGATCCCAGTACGAGATCCACAGGAGGGTCTGGGAGCGGGCTTCAGAGATGCGGAGGAGCGGGGAGCTGCTGGAGGCGGTGAAGGGGATCGAATGCCCGGTGGTGGCCGTTCACGGAGATTTCGATCCTCACCCGTATGAGGGGGTCATGGACCCCCTTTCCGAGCTCCTGCCGAATTTCCGATTCATACTGCTCCGTAGATGCGGGCACACTCCCTGGATCGAGAGGCACGCCAGGGATGAGTTCTTCCGGGTTCTGAGGTCGGAGATCGGGTGAGGGCGGGGCGGTCCGAACGCCTGGTTCTGGGACATGCCCCTATCCGACAGCGCGGAGTAGAACGTGGCCACCGAACTGCCCATTTTGACACCTTGGTAATTGTCGGTGATGATCCCGGCTATCCTCTCCAGGAGACCGGGTACCTTATCCGTCACCATGGTCATGATCTCCTTCAGCTGCTCGGGACTCGGCATCTGGTGTTCCCTCTCGCCCATCGCTAGCACTCTAGCGGATCATGTTCACGAAGTGAATGTCAGACCCCGCGTACTCGATCGTTGTCTTGGCCGTATTTCCGGTGTGGAAGCGTCTCAATTTCATATTATGACCCAGGATTGGTCACGTTACTTGGGTCATCCGAGCACTTGTGACCATTACCCGGTCACCGTTGCGGTCAAAGATTATGGGTGGAAAATCTTTAATAGTGTTGAATCCAGAGGGAACAGGGGGAATCAATCATGGATAGGAAAGTCCTGGCTGCAATCGTGGTCATCATTATCATCATAGCCATGGCGATACCTGTGGCCTTGCTGATCGGCGAGGAGGAGAGCACCGATGCCGTGATCACCATCAACGAGGTGATGTACGATCCATACGGGGACGACGCGGGGAACGAGTGGATAGAGCTGTACAACCCGGGCCAGGAATCCCAGTCGGTGAACGGATGGTCGGTGGTGAATGGATCCGGGACCATAGCTGATCTTCCGGACTGGACCGTCCCTGCGGGGGCATACCTCCTCATCCACCTGGGTGAGGGAACCAATGATCAGAACTTCTCGGACGGCCACGGTGACTATTACACCGGAATCACTCAGCCGAAACTGAACAACGACATGGACGAGGTGGGGATCTTCGACGGCTCCTCACTCACGTCCAAGAGGATCGTGGACTTCACCTGCTGGTCCACCACCGAATACCAGGGAGGTAACTATTACCATGTAGCGGTGGACGCGGGCATCTGGTCCGATGGCGATTACTTCGACGTCGGTTACCCATCGGGAAACTCCATGGTGGCCGGGTACTCCATGGGCCTTGACAAGGACTCGACGGACACGAACTCCTCCGCCGGATGGGCGAGGAATGGCGGGATCGACGCGTACTTCCCCACCCTGGGAGAGAGGAACGCCGCCCCGTACTTCGATGCCGATGGCGGCATCAAGCTGGTCCAGACGAAGTTCAACCTGTTCATGATGGAGTGGGGTTACGGAGTGGTGGAAGCGACCCACGAGACCATCCAGGAATCGGAGGAGTGGGATGAGGTATCGGTCACTGCCACCCATAGCTTCGTGGTGGAGATGGGTAATGCCACCGCCAACGTGACCGGGGAGGGCACGTACAGCTGGCTGAGGGTGAACGACACCTTGTGGAACGACTCCATCTCCCTCGCGACGGTGATGGATGAAGCCCCATGGATGAACCTCACCTACGAGAGAACGTACCTGGACACCGGCCTGGTGCAGGTGGTGGAGGAGTATCAACTCTGCGTCGAGAGTTCGTGGGACCCCGTGAACGACACTGAGGAAGAACCCTACAACGGCACGGTGGAGATGGAGCTCGTGGAGGACTACTACTCCTCGTCGAGCATCATGACCGTGACCCAGATGGGCCTGCTTCACTACACGGTCAACACCACGGACCTCAGGATGCTCGAGTACAGGAACGAGACCCAGTTGGTGGAATTCGACAAGGAGTACCGATATCACTCAGACAAGGTGGTGGAGGCATGGACCAATCTGAGCATGACCTCTGACTCGAGAGAATCGATGACCGCCTCCGCGCATTACACCCAGACCTCGGAGGTGGGATGGCACGGAATGTACGATCTCGGGGACATGGAGGTGGATTACGCCGAGTACGATATCTCATACGGCGAGAACGCCTACACCATGGTGGACGACGGCCACTTTTCCCTCCTAGAGGTCTCGGATGGGGTGTTCGAGGTTAATTGCAGCATCCCCGTGGAGACCGATGATCCCGTGCCCAAGACAATGGATGTCGGCGTCACGGGACAGATCCAGGTCTCAGAGGTGGGCGACGATCTCGTCTACAGTGGCAACATCACCTCCAACGAGTACAATTACACCCAGACGTTCTGCATCGACGGATACGAGAGCGTGGTCGGAGGAGCGGCATGCGCCATTGCTGGGGGTCTCATCGGAGCGATCTTCGTAGGCGTGGGAGCCATAATAGGCGGCGGCATAGGCGCCGCGGCGTGCGGAGCCGCGGGTGTTGCCGTCGAGAACGCCAACGAGGACGACGACGAGAAGCCCACGATCGAGTTCGAGCTGGGGGAATCCGGCAGCAACAAGGAGAAGGGTTGGATCAAGGCCACCATCACAATCTCGGACAACGAGGAGGTGGACACCGTCAAGTACCACTCCCACTCGGCGAACCAGGGGAAGACCTGGAACAACAAATACAAGAAGGACGCCAAGACCAAGACGATCGAGAGGACCTATGTCAACAGCGAATGCACCCCCGACTACCGCACCGTTACGATCAAGGCCTGGGACACCTCGGGCAACAGGGCGGTCGAGAGCAAGCAGATCATAGTACCGGCGCGGGACTGCACCCCGAACGTGCAGAATACCACGCCAGAGAACGGGAGCTGCTGCGTCCCCGTGGATTCCCAGATAGTCGTGGAGTTCTGCAAGCCCATGAACAAGACCTCGGTGTTGGGTGCCATCATGTTATCCCCCACCGTTGACTGGACGGCGACATGGAGCACGGACAACACCACGATCACCATCACACCCACGGAGAACCTGACCGCCATGTCCGTTTACGATGTGACCATCACCACCGCGGCGAAGAGCTGGGCCGAGTACAGTTTACTGGAGAACTACACCTTCTGGTTCGAGACCGGCGAGCCAACGCCGCCGAGCGTCTTCATCGAGTACCCGCCGAACGGCTTCACCACTGACATTCCGTTCGTCACCGCGTTCGGTGTGATGGAGGACAACGTCGGCATCGTGGAGGTCGGGTACCTGGTGGAATGGGGGACCGGTGAGGAGAACGTCTCTTTCATCGTGGACCCCATGGAACCCGTGCACCCGTTCAGCTTCGAGGTCGCCCTGCACTCGGGCGAGAACACCATCACGGCATGGGCGGTGGACAGCTCCGGCAACTACGCCGAGGCGGATGTCATGGTGCTCTACACACCACCGGTGGTGATCTGAAGCCTCGGTCTCGCTACCTTCCAGAGATGCCCGGGGAGAGTCGACCGGGAGGCGATCAGCCTCGGCGCTATGACCTCCAGGACGGCCTTCATACGTCTGGCGGTCCGATATGCATGACGCTGAAAGGAGCAGTCCCTGGAGACCCGAAAAGTCCATGGACCCGATCATGCTTTCCCCATGCGGCACACCGGGCGTCGCGGGTTCTCCATAGAGGTGGAGACTACGCTGACGTGATTCCGACCGTCCCTCGTCCCGTCGGGGACCAGGTACCAGCGGTCTTTCTCTTTGAGTATCAGGAAGATCGGGCGACCGTCGGACCGGCCTGATGAACTCTTAGCCACTTAAGAGGGTCATTGCGGGTAAACCCTGTCCCCTCTCCTCACCCTCTCCGATACCTTGAGGCCGATCTCGTCGCCGACCTTCGCATGGGTGATGGGTTCGTGCTCCACCTGCATGCTCTCTACCACCTGCTCGAAGCTGGTGGTGGCTCCCTCTATCGATATCCTGTCCCCCACCTTCAGGTCAGAGGACAGCTCGACCACCGCCACTCCCACCCTGTCGAAGTAGTGGGTGATCTTCCCGATCTGTTCCTTCCCTTCCATGGTTTAAGTATTGCAATCAAAGGACATTAAACCCTCTCCTCAGGACCGCGTCCTCAGCCGAGGGGGGAAGGGATCACTGAAAGACGTGGACCTTTCAATGGTCGTCCCGCACACCGTGGCTGGTATTGCACTTCTAACCGTATTCGGGAGGCACGGGAGCATCGGCGAGCCGCTGGGCTTCCTCAGCATCAACTTCGTGGACGCCTTTCCAGGCATAGTCGTGGCGATGATGTTCGTCAGCCTGCCCTTCGTGGTGAACCAGGTAAGGGAGGGGTTCGAGTCCATCGATCACCGCCTGGAGAGACGGGGACGTGTCCGTGGCGGAGGTGGAGGGCGTGAGGATCCACTCCGCCTCTGACATCGAGGGGAGGGTGGTGGTCACCATCAGACCGGAGGACATCATGCTCGCGAAGGAGGGGATAGCCCAGCAGCGTTCCCAACGGCTTCAGGGGAAGGGTAACCAGCATCCTGGACCGGGGCATATTCCAGGATCATTTTCAGGCAGGGTCCTCTCCCCTTTTCTCATGATCCGGTCGACGGATCTCTCCACCGAAGGAGGGACCGACGATTCGCACTGTTCTCGATAACCATTCACGTTCTCGCGAACCTTTGGGGAGATGAATGGTCTCTGGAAGGCCGAGGTCCCGTCCCGTCAATCGGTTCCAGAACATCGACGATCCCGATTTGGGTTCAAACCTTTAATAACAGGGTTCATGTATAGACTGTCCTATGAGTGAGGGGAACATCGCAATTTACCTTGACTTCGAGAACCTGGCGATAGCCGCCAGGGATTACTTCCCGGGCCTTTCCAAACCGCTGAGGATAAGCCACATCATGGACTTCGCGGCCAACAAGGGCAACCTGTGCATCAAGAAGGCGTACGCCGACTGGGCCAGGGAGCCGAACCAGTCCTATGTGAGGGACCTGATGGAGTACGCGTTCGAGCTGGTGCACCTTCCGGACATGACCGCCCGGGGGAAGAACGCCGCTGACCTGAGGATGAGCATGGACGCCATGGAGGACATGCAGTACTTTCCCACGATAGAGAAGTTCATCATCGGATCGGGGGACACAGATTTCATCCACCTGATCCGGAGGATACAGCAGAGGGGAAAGAACGCGGTCGTCATTGGATTCGACAACTCCGTCGGAAGGGCGATAAGGGACAACTGCAACGAGTTCAAGTCCATCGAGGTGCTGATGGGCGACTTCGGCAAGAAGGCGGAAGAGGAGATCGATTACGAATGGGACGAGGCCAAGGACATCCTCATCCGCTACATTCGCGGCAGATCGTCGGAGGATCCGGTGCTCATGTCCACCCTCAAGGAGGACCTGCTCAGGCTGCAGCCTTCCTTCTCGGAGAAGAAGTTCGGCTTCCGCTCGTTCAGGGAGTTCATGGAGGCCCAGAACGCCCTTGTGAGCAAGATCGTCGGCGATCCGTCGGGTGGAGGGCAGCTGTACGTCCAGCTGAAGAGCTGGGACGAGGTGGCCACCATGACCCGGGAGATCGATATGGAACAGGTCAAGGAGTTCCTGTACAAGAAGCTCAGGTTCCAACGGAGCCCGGAGCTGAGAAAGGAGATCTACATGATCATCCTCAAGATGTACGAGAGGAAGGAAGGCATCAACATGGACGAGATGGTGGACAGGGTGCAGATGGTGCTCAAGAGGAGGATGACCAAGATCGATATCAAGAACTTCCTGTTCACCCTCGGCGGGGGCAGGTTGTTCAAGTTCGCGGACCAGAAGTACACCGGCTCGAAGTACACCATGCCCCAGGTCCTTGTCCACGATGTCCCAGACCTCGAGCGCATAGATTCTATATACCTACAGAGGAACCTCGACATGGTGCTCAGGCAGTTCCCGGGCATGTCCATGGGCCGCGTTGTGGAGCTGATGGGCAGCTGATGCCACACACGACATGGAGCGGGCCAGACAGCGATTCTCGCTCAGCTGTGTTGAGGTGCTTATCGATAGTTAAATAAAGCATGATCGTATTAACGATAGTGAATAGAGAGACGGAAAGCCGAACCCCCAATATCAGGATGAATCTAAGGTCCCGGGATCGATCGAGATTGTACCGGTTATCTGCGTGATGATCCTTCCGTCCCCCTAACGATTGATCGTCCTTGCGACCTCTCTCTCGGAACCCGGGACCTTGTGCTTTTCTTACCCTATCGACCGATGCCGGACGCCTCTGGGATCGAGTGCGGTTCACCATGTAGAACGGGGCGTTCAGAAGCATCCGGATCACTGCACCGCAGATAGCGTCTACGCGATGATCTTTCTGGAGGACGCGTTTCGGTCGGTGCAGATCGATCGGCAGATGTCCATCGGATCACGAATTCGGACCAGATTGTTCATATCGTTAGATGACCCATTACCCCAGAAGACAACGGTGTTGAACATGGGATTTCTGCTACTCCAAGAGAGGGATATCAAGAGGATATTGACCATGGACATGGTCATCGAGGCGGTGGAGAACGGATTCCGGGAGGAGGGGAACGGAATGGTCCAGATGCCCTCCAAGAGCTACCTCTACTGCGGGAGACACAACGGCGACATCAGGTGCATGCCCTCCTATCTTGAGGAGTCGGACATCTCCGCCGTCAAGGTGGTCAACGTGCACCCTGAGAACCCGTACAGGTTCGGCCTCCCGACAGTAATGGCCACCATCCTGCTCATAGACACCACGAACGGCATACTGAAGTCGGTCATGGGAGGCACCTGGCTCACGGCCATGAGAACGGGCGCTGCCAGCGGCGTGGCCACCAGGTACCTGGCCAGGAAGGATTCCAGCGTCGTGGGAATGGTGGGAGCGGGCGTTCAGGCTCGCACCCAGTTGATGGCCATGAAGGAAGTGCTACCAGGGCTGGAGGAGATTCGTGTGACGGACCTGAGAAAGGACAGCCGGGAGAACTTCACCGAGATCATGGGAAAGATGCTGGACCTGGAGATCACCCCCGTGGAAAGCGTCAAGGAGGCCGTACAGGGAGCCGACGTGATAGTGGCCACGGTCCCCACCAGACAGCCGATCATCAGGGGGAAGTGGATCGACGACGGGACGCACATCATCGGCATCGGGGCGGACGCGCCGGGCAAGGAGGAGTTCTTCCCCGACCTGTGGAGCAGGGCCAAGATCGTGGTGGACGACTGGAAGCAGGCGTCGCACTCGGGCGATATCAACGTGGCCATCACGCAGGGTCTCATTACCCGGAGGAATATCTGGGCGGAGCTGGGGGAGATCGTCGCCGGAAAGAAGGAGGGGCGCACCTCTCCCGAGGAGGTAACGATGTTCGATTCCACCGGGATAGCGATCGAGGACGCGGTGACGGCGAACCTGGCCTACAACGAGGCGGTCAAGAGGGGGATGGGGCAGGAGCTGGACATCTGGTTGCCATGAGGCTACCTGGATCCCAAGATGATCGAGGCAACGGGGCGACCGAACCCCACGATGAGGGATCGCTGACCTTTTTCGAGCGCACATTCTTGATCAACCTGCGGTGGCCCATTCCACGGGGACGATGTTCTCCGCTGCCGTGACTGCGGGCTCAGGGATGGTGGAATCGTGAGCTGACAACCGGCACGGCATCGTGGGACCGGCACTATGCCTCAAGCGCGGCAATTCCAATCTGGAGATGAGTGACCACGAGAATGGACCCCATCCGCCATGGTCTGGATCCTACGGCGCCTCAGCTGAGAATGCCGATACTCTTGAATCTCTTGATAAGCTGATCGACCGCGGTCTCGATCTGTTGCGGGTTCTTAGCACCGGTGCACACCAGTTTCCCTGAGCTGAATATGAGGATCACTACCTTCGGATCGGAATTCCTGTACACCAGGCCCGGAAACTGCTCCGGCTCGTACTCCACGTTCTCCAGCCCAAGCCCGATGGCAATGTCGTTCAGATTGACCTCCTGCTTCAGATCGGAGGAGGCGACGATGTTCTGAATCTCTATCTGGGACTCGACGTCGAAATCGACTCCCGCCGCCTTGATGTCCGATTCCACCTTGCGTATTGCGAGCGAGAGGTCGTCGACGCTCTTGGCGCCCGTGCAGACCGTCTTCCCGCTGGTGAACAGAAGGGTGGCGGTCTTCGGTTCCTTGATCCTATATATGAGCCCCGGAAACCTGGATGGATCGTACTCCGCCCCTTCCAGCTTCGGCAATATCGATTGGAGATCGAGCCTCCTGCCGAGGGAGGTGGAGGCCACGATGTTCTCGATTTTGATCTTCGTCATTGACTCCGGCATTATCCTGAAAGAGTATGGAAGGATAAAGGCTCCGCAACCGATCGCGCCCTAGACGGGGAATTCGGGATCCGCGAAAGTGAATATTAGGATGATGAGAGCGAAGGAGCGATAGGGACACATCAGTCCTCTGAAGGGTTGATGCCCAAGCTCTCGAGGGCCGGACACACACCATGAAGCGTTTCCTCCGCTGAGTGTCTTGAGCACCCCGCACATTCCTCGAAGTCGAACTCGTTCCTGGAGATCATCTTGGCCAGGGTGGCAACATCTGCCAGGATGTCTTCGTCTATCACAACCTCCTGGGATCTGGCGCAGGTGGGGAAGTAGATCACCACTCTCGGGCTGATACCCAACAGACGACGCACACCCTGGGCGTAGATGGCCATCTGGATGGCGTACTCTTTGGCCCTCTTCTCCAACTCTGATGGCTTCACGTCGCCGGTCTTATAATCGATGATGCGCCACCCTTCATCTGTGCGAACCAGTCTGTCGACCGTGCCCTTGTAGGTGTGCTCTCCCTCCCTGAATCGAATGGGTAGCTCGCAGCGCTCATCCACCATGTCCCCCATGAGATCCGATTCAAGGAATCTCTTCCTCATCTCGCCATACTCCCTTGCCCTCTCGGGATCATCGATGCCGAACCGCCTCAGAACCGCGGTTGGATCGTTCCCGCGGAATACCTCGTGGATGATCTTTCCTGTCCTGGCAGGGGTCTCCTCGATCGCGGATATGCCGATGCGTTCTTCAGGGAGGCCCATCTCGTGTATGGCCTTGAATCTCCGCGGGCATCTCATGTACTGGTCGATCGCGGAGGCCGTGAGAACGCGTTCCTTCTGCGGTCTGGGGGGACGATCCGTCGCCGAGGCGGCTATGGCCTTCAGCAGATGATCACCGGGTCGAAGAGGTTCACGCTCCACCTCCAGCCCGATGTCCAGGATGTCCCGACCGCGGAGGATGTTCACCGGGACAATGGACCCCTCCACCTCTACGCGTTTCTCGCCCGCCTCCACGTCCCACTCGATGATCTCGGTCGAGGCCAAGAAGAGCTCCATCCAGCTGCCATCATCCTTCATCTCCGTGGGGTATTTTTCCGGTTCCCGGCCGCTCATCACGAGGTGGTCCTTGGCCCTGGTCATCGCCACGTACAGCAGACGGCGGTACTCGGCCCTCTCCTTCTCCTCATTCCTCCTCTTGATGATCCTGCGTGCGCAGGTGTCCTTCATCCTGTGTGAGTCGTCGGGGTCGGGAACATTGGTTCCCAGACCAAGCTCCCTGTCCACCAGGATGGGATCGCCGAAATCCCACGGGAGGTTGGACATCTCCGGAACGAGCACCACCGGGAACTCCAGCCCCTTCGCGGCGTGGATGGTCATGATGTTCACGCAGTCCCCCGAGTCCAGATCGAGGGAGGCATGCCCCTCCTTCGGGGCCTCCCTGATCGCTCGGTCGAACCAGCCCATGAACCTGCTCAGGGAGCTGAATCCCTGCTCCCGCGCGTTCCTGGCTATCCCCATGAGCTTCTCGACGTTCGCTATCGCCTGCTCGCCCTCGACCGTTCCCCCGTACACCGCGTAGATGCCGGAATCGGCGACTATCCTGGGCAAGAGCTCCGATACAGGAATCCTGTGGGCCATTTTCAACCATGACCCGATGAGATCAGAGGCCTCCTTGAACCTCCCGTCCTCCGAGTTGCCAGCATAATCATTCAGGGAGTGCCACAGCGATCCGTGCGCTGACCTGGAGACGCGGTACAGGTCCTCGTCGGAGAACGCGAAGTAGGGGGAGCGCAGAAGACCGTACAGGGCCACGTCGTTCCTCTCGTTGGCCAGGAAGCTGAGGATGTTGCAGGCGTCCAGCACCTCCTGGCTCTCGTAGAACCCGAGACCGGCGTGAATGTGGTACGGTATCCCTGCCCGGTTCAGGGCCCACTCCAGGAACCTGAGGTTCGTCCTTGCGCGAAGCAGGATGGTCATGTCCCCGAACCTGACCGGCCTTGGAGTCGCGAGATGATCGTTACCATCCCAGTAAATCGTCTTGTCGCCATCGTCGACCATGCTCCTGATCCTTCCCGCGATCAGCTCGGCCTCCGTCCTGGCCGTACGGTCCCCCCCGTCGACCACGATGAGCTCGACCGATCCCCGATCGTCAGCCCTCTGGTCGGAGTGCTCCATGCGCCCGTACTCGAACTCGAACGGTCTGGAGGAGGGGGGCATCAGTCTCTCGAAGACGCGATTGGCGAGGTTCACGATCTCGGGGGTGCTCCTGAAGCACACGTCCAGGTGCACCGGCTCCCCTCCCATTGTGTCGACCACTTCCTCCCGGGCCTCCTTGAACATGCTCACGTCTATCCCCCGGAACAGGTAGATGGACTGTTTTGGATCCCCCACGATGAACAGCCTCTCGTTCTCCCCCGGTTCACCCAGGACCATCTTGACGATGCTCCACTGCATCCGGTCGGTGTCCTGGAACTCGTCCACCAGGATGTAGCGGAAGGCCCGGTTGTAGCTCATCCTGACCGCAGGATCGCGGTCGAGCAGATCCCACACCAGGGAGATCATGTCGTCGAAGTCCAGGGCGTTCATCCTCTTCTTCGCCTGGTCGACCATGGATCTGAAGGCGCTGAAGCAGGTGAGGATGTCCTCCACGTGGAATATGGTGGATTCCACGAACCGCTCGCTGTCTCCATCCAGGTCATCGAGGGACGCTTTCTCCAGGACGTCGGCGATGACCGTCCTGCACTCGTTGAGCGCTTCCCTATCCTGTTCATCCCAGTTCCTCTTCTCCCCGACCGTCCTCCGGTCGGTCCTGGCCGATATCGCGAGCAGGGAGTCGTACCTCCTGGTCGAATCATCGTTCTCCAGGAACACCGACACATGGAGCATGATGTCCACCAGGTATCTGGTCCCGGCGTCCTCCTTGCCCGGCAATCGCGTCCTGATGTCCATCAGCCGCTCCAGCGCCCGGACCAGCCCCCCGTTCGCCCTCAGCCGGGAGACGGTCTCCTCCCTCGCGCGCTCCAGGCACGCGGCCCATAGATCCGCCAGATCATCCATCGACCCGATGGACGAGAGGAATTGATCGATGTCGGACCTCATTGAGTACATCGATGTCATCAGCGTCTCGAAGGTCCTCAGGGGCATGTCGATCAGGAGGGTGGTCAGGGGACGCTCCACCTCTCCCGATGGAGGGTGAGAGACCAGGTGGTCGAGGGACTCCTTCAGCAGCTGGCCCCGCTCCATGTCCTCCAGGACCTTGAATCCCGGCATTATCCCCACCTCGAAGGGATGCTCCCTCAGGACCCGGGCGCAGAACGAGTGGAATGTCGAGATGCTGGCCCAGTGGAACTCCTCCTCCACCTTCCTCCAGTCCTCCCCCTTCTTCTCGCTGATGGCATGGCGGACCCTCTCCTTCATCTCGGCCGCGGCCTTCTCGGTGAACGTCAGGGCAAGGATCTGGTCCACCCCCACCCCGCTCTCCAGCAGGGAGATGTACTTCTCAACCAGAACGCGGGTCTTCCCCCCTCCCGCGCCGGCGGTAACGCAGAAGCTCCGGTCGTGCCTCATCGTCTTCCTCTGGGAATCAGTCAGATCCATCTTCCACCCCCATCTCGAACAGCCTGAGCTCGTTGAACCGGCATATCCTGGAATAGTCGCAGTACGAGGGGCATTTCCTGTCGCAGATCCTGGGGTGGAACCTGCCCTCCCCCATTCTCTGCAGGTGGGTAGAAACATGCAACCTGGTGCCCTCGATCAGCTTCTTGAATTCGGGATTGACGCCCCTGGATTTACCGGCCCTGCCGAGGAGGGGGGCGTAGAACGAGTCGCCGATCGTGCTCCCGTACCTGATATCGTTCACGCCCTTGACCTGGTAGTACGTGCCCCCTATCGGCACCGTTCCGGGGTTGGATGCCGCGTAGGCGAGGATGTACAGGGGGATCTGCAGCTTCCTACCGGCCTTGATCTCACTTATGTATGGGATGCCCCCGGTCTTGTAGTCGATGACGAAGAACTCCCCCTTGGAACCGGTGTCCACCCTGTCGATCTTGCACCCGAGCCTGAGCTGCTCCCCTTCGCTCAGAGGAATAGAGACCGGATCCTCCATCGAGCCCGGGTCCGACCATTCGGAGAGGGGCACCCCCATGGACAGCTCGAAATGGGACGGTTCAAGGCCGGTCAGTGGATTCTTGATCTCGTGCTCCATGAAGGTCAAGAGCAATCCTGACCGGGTGGGGGTGCCCATCAGCCCGATCCTGAACGCGTTCCACGCGGGACCGGTGAAGCTGTACCTGGAGAGCTCCTCCTTCGCTATTTCCATCATGCGCATGTGTTCCTGGATCAGCTCGCCGCCGGAGATCTTTCCCTTTCCCATCTCCTGCCTGGAGGAGTAGAAGCGGTGGGCGATCCTGTGGAACAGCGTCCCGCGGTCCTTGGGAGAGATCTCCATCTCCAGCTCCGGGGGCGGCGCGATGCGGAGCACGTACCTCATGTAGTACCAGAACGGGCATTCGGCGTAGGTCTCCAGCATCGTTGGGGAGAACGTTCTCCCCTCGTGGAAGGAGCGGATCTCCTCCCCGATCTCGTCGTCCTGAAGGACGGCGTCGAAGCATGTGTCGTACTCGCCCTTGCGATGACACCGTTCCACATTGATCCTCCTGAGGGCCTCGGAGGGATTCACGCCGGTGGGTGCCAGCGTCCCTGGCACCTCTGGCAGCTTGCCGGAGATTTGCTCCCCCATCATCCTCTGGGAGCAGAGCGTGGATGAGCTGAACCGGGAGCATTCGAATCCCTCGATGCCCTCATCGTAAAGGCGGTCGAAGAAGCTGGAGGGCACGAGCTTGGAATCGCTGTCGGAGAGCGGGGCGGACAGGTAGGTCATCTCCCTTGCGAGGGTGAGCGCGTGGATGAGGTAGTAACGCTCGTGCCTCAGCAAGTCCTGTCGGGAGAGGATGCCCATCCTGCGCTTCTCCTCCTCGGTGGAGAGGGCGAGCTCGGCGGTCAGGAAGGGTATCTCCCCATCGACCATTCCCGGGATGAACACGTGATCATAGTTCATGAAAACGGAGCCACGGAGGCCGATGACCTGCACGGCGTTCTCGTTCCTCTCCTCCGTCCTGCAGGTGCTGGAAGTGAGGGCGAGAACAAGGATGTCGATGAACTCCCCGAGGTCCACCTTTTCATCCTTGAGGGGGCCGGTCTCCAGGCTGTCTAGGACGTCCATGAAGGTCTTCATGGAGGATCCCTCTCCGAACGTCACCCCCTCGTCGGAGATCTTGGAATACACTTCCAACCGGTCCAGAACGGAGCGGTACCTCTGGGTCATCTCGCCCAACGGGCCCCTGGTATTCAAACCCGACAGCAGGTCGAACAACAGGCCCATGCCCTCCGAGATCCTCTGTATGGTCCCAATCTTCCACTCCAGCCTCTTCCGGTTCCACTCCGGGATCTCGGGGGAGGTCAGCTCGTCCTCGATGCTCGTCCGAAGGGCGCCGAACGCGGACATCCACTGGTTCCTGCCTTCCAGGACCCCGGCCTCGAGTGAGATATGGTCGACCTGACTGCCGGAGAGCGATCGGCCGCCCTCGCCGAATTTGAACTCGAAGAACGGCGACCTCAGCAGCCGGATCACCGCCTCCCTGGAGTAGTTCGAGGAGATGACCTCCAGCACGTCGGTCATGGCCTGAACTGTTGGTGACTGTACCAGGGGACTGTCGATCATCACGTCGCTCGCGATCCCGCAGTCGTCAAGCGCCCACCTGATGAGGGGGGCGGACTTTGACCGCATGGGAAGCATGATCGCGATCCTTCCCTCTTTCACCCCGGAACGGATGAGGTCACTGACCCTCTGAGCGACGGAGCGGGCCTCCTCGATCCTGTCCCTGAACCTGGACATTCTCAACCGATCGATGCTTCCCTCCCCACCCTGGAGAAGGGAGAGGGCCTCGCGCTCCACTCCTGGATCATCCAGATCGATGACCTCATCGGGAGAGAACCACGCCCCATCATCTTCATGGATATCGGGATCTGGAATATATGGGATGCAGAGATCGGCCCTGTCGGCCACGCTCGATACGGCACAGATGAGGTCCCTGTCGATAGGAGCGGGCTCGTAGAACCCATAGAACAGGATTCGATCGTACCTGCCCCGATCACCCTTCAGTTCCTCGATGGCCCGCCCCTTCGCGAGCATGGGGTCCAGACACCCGTTCAATCGCATGAACCCCAGGTAACGCTGGAGGATCATTGTCAGCTCCCTGCTCCTCTCCCCCTGCAGCTCCCCCAGGCATTCGGGATAATCCACCTTGAATTCCATGAGGAGGTGGATGAAGGCCCGAAGCTGCGGAACCATGGACTGGCCGTCTCCCTCCCCCATGAGCAGCGGTAGCTGCTCCCTCTTCTCCATCAGGATTCTGTGGAGGATCAGTTCTGACTCGCGGTCGTCTATTGCCCAATGGTCCTTGTCGAGGGAGTCGAGGAAATAAGCAGGGAAGTCATCCAACGTGTGTATCGCGCTATCCACGATTGGGATGTCCCTCTCCATCAACATGGCCCTGATCCTGTCCCTGAGACCGGGCGTGGGGACCACAAGCATGCTGGTGAATGGATTGGACTGGAGTTCGGTGGAGAAATCGTCAATGTATTTCGTCAGGTCCTCTTCCCTGATGCCCCGTATCAGTCGCCTGGTCGACAATCCCCCACCCTCATTCCACTGGACCAGAATGGTCTTGGAGATAAATGGTTGGCAAGCTATTAGCGATTTGCTCTAAGTGTTAGAGAGGCCCGGGAGACGCCACTTCCTGCCGACCGATTCACGATACAGTTTCAGCGCCCTTCGACTCGTATGCCAGTCTCCCTTGACCTTCAGGATCGGAAGCTCTCCCTGACTCGTCCTCAGGGACAGATACTTGACAGAATAGCTGGAACGATCCTCAAAGGACCGCAGGGGAAGAAACTCATCCTCCGCTGTCACGACCTTGTCGAGGAGATCCAGGACACTCCGCGGACTTGATCCAGTAATGCATATTCTACCATCACCTTTAGGTGATCATCAATTACTCTTCTTA
>CAZQLP010000014.1:1826-24629 GCA_964594225.1 uncultured Methanomassiliicoccales archaeon | reverse complement strand
GAAAAGGTATCAATTATGCACAGCCATCACAGGATTTGTTAAGTAATAATTGAGCCAGATATCAATTTCTTGAAAAAACACAAGTTGATATCCGAACGGAAAGGTATTTATTCTTCGATGGGGGAATCAGTCTAACGCGATGGGCAACCATCGCAAAGGAGGACTGAATAAAATGAAGAAGATGTGGAAGTTCCGCAAGGACTCCAAGGCGGTCTCACCCGTCATCGCTACCATCCTGATGGTGGCCATCACTGTTGTGCTGGCCGCTGTCCTCTATGTGATGGTCAGCGGATATGGCGGCGGAGGAGAAACCGCACCAACTGGGGACTTCTCTGGTGCTCAGAAGACTGGCACCACGACGGAGAAGCTCACCTTTGGTCCTTTCTCCAAGGACACCAAGCCTACCGACTTAAAGCTCGTGGTTGCTAATGGTACTGCCACCCCACGCACCTGGACCTTTGCAGCTGATACTTCAGGTGGATTAACCCCCAATGCGACTCAGACAGATCTCTCAGGAATATCATTTACGGATCTGGCGGGGGACAGCAAGATTAGCAGCGGAGATTATGTCACCTTGACTTATGCCCATGGAACCTCCGGTGCATACACCTGGATTGTTTCCATTGTCTACATCCCGACTGGTGACGTCGTCGGCGACATATCCTTCGGCTGGTGAGTTAAAACTTGAAAATTAGGGGCCAATTGGCCTCACACAATTCTCTTTATTTTTCCTTTTTCATTCGATACAAATTATTCCATTGCGAATGGGAAATAAAGTGATATCTATTCAAATGAATACGATCTGATCGAAACAATATAATCAAGAAAGATGTTGTGGATTGGAATCAATCCGAATCAGCCATCTCATTGACTATCTTCTCAGGCTGGCTCCTCTTCTTGATCCTGGCGAGTTCCGGTTCATAGGTAATTACAGAGGTCAATGAAACCCTATCCGTGAATCTCTGCCTTGGGTCTCCATCCATGGCAAGCCCAAGAAGTGTGTCAACGGGCAGGAAGGCATACCAGAACAGCTTCGGGACGCTCCGGATGAATCCTTGCCTTAGTAGCTTCCTGTCGATCATGGAGACGACCTTAAGGTGCATGAGGTGCTTCCCAACGGTCTTGCCGTAGCGTCCCTCTAGGAATCCAGCGTACACGAACCAGGCGATACCCGTCGCTATGCCCGCGACAATATTCTGATCCAGGTTGCTGACGAAGAGTAGACCGATCCTGATCGGTATGAATATTATCGCGACGTCTATCAACATGGCCGCTATCCTGCGCAGCCAGTGAGTCCTAAGAGCCTTGTTGCTCTCCAGAAGTGCGTATCCTGTGGGCATCCCATCCACCCGAGCCTCCATCCGGACGACGGGATAATAAGCTTTTCTCCACCGGAGCAGAATCCTGTGCCACTCAGTTCGCCCGTCTTTCATCACGGTTCAGCATTGGATTCAGATCATCATCGTGGCATTCAACAGAACATCCGCCCGAGAATTAAAGGTATCGCCTCCCCCCGATCCCATGAAAAAGGTGAATATCATTGACCCCATTCTATGATGGTATGACATCTCCCAGGCTCTTCGTGTACGATGGGGGGCAGTGCGATCCCAAGAAGTGCACCGCCAGGAAGATGCTCAAGTTCAGGCTCGCCATCGAGCTCAGGTCGCTGAAGGGGATCCCCCACGGGGCCTTGGTACTCAACCCCTGCGCCCAGAAGGCGATATCCAGGGAGGACGCCGATACGGCCATCGCCCATGGCGTCGTGGTGATGGACCTTTCCTGGAAGAACATAGAGGACTTCCCCAAGATGAGGGTCGATGTGGCCCAGCGCGCCCTGCCCCTGCTGTTCGCCGCCAATCCGGTCAACTGGGGGAAGCCCCAGCGGTTAACGAGCGCGGAGGCCGTCGCCGCGGCGCTATACATCATGGGCTTCGAGGACGATGCCCGTCATCTGCTGGAGAAGTTCCAGTGGGGAGAGCAGTTCCTGCTGTTGAACAGGGAACCTCTTGAAAGATACGCACTAGCCCAGACCAGCGCAGAGGTGGTCGCCGTGCAGGAGGACTACCTCTGATCGCATTAAGCATTTGATACGTGTTTGATGCTGCGTGTAATGGTAGGACCTCAAGGTTGGTTACCAATCAGATTTAATCGAATGAAGCGATACCTGATTTCTGCACGAAGGAGAGAGATCAAGTTGCCCGCCGAATACTCAGATGAGGACCTGATATCCCGATGGGAGGAGTTCTACGAGGTCACCCCATACCGCCTCAAGGTGATGGAGGTAGCCACGCTCTTCCCAGAGCTCAGGAGCGTTTACATCAGATACTCCGACCTCGACGCCTTCGATCCCGACATGGCCGATTACATCCTGCAGCACCCGAACAAAGGGATCTGGGCGGGCGAGGAGGCCATCAAGAAGATATCCCCCCCCGGAAGGGAGGGAGCCAAGGTTCACATGAGGCTGGTTGACCTCCCCAGGGACTGTAGGGTGGAGATCAGGGACCTTAGGAGCAAGCACATGGGCAAGCTCATATCCATAGAGGGGTTGGTGAGGAAGGCCACCGAGGTGAGACCCAAGATCACGGACGCCCTCTTCAAGTGCTTCCGCTGCGGGGCGGTCATCAAGGAGCCGCAGGAGGGCATGCAGTTCAAGGAGCCGCTGGAGTGCTACGAGAACCAGGGTGGATGCGGCAAATCGGCCTCGTCCACCAAGTTCAAGCTCCTCACCGAGGAGTCAACATTTGTGGACACCCAGAAGATCGAGATGCAGGAGAACCCAGAGGGGCTGAGGGGCGGGGCGCAGCCCGAGAGGCTCACAAGCTTCCTGGAGGACGATATAGCGGGCAGCATATCCCCGGGGGACAGGGTCATACTCAACGGTACCTTACGGTCGGTGCAGAAGGGGGCGGTGACGAAATCCACCCTCTTCGACATTCACCTGGACGCACTCTCCATGGAGTTCAAGGAGCACGAGTACGAGGACGTGATGATCAGCGAGGAGGACGAGATCAGGATAACGGAGGAGGCCTCCGATCCAGACGTCTACAAGAAGATCGTGGCCTCCATCTCCCCCACGATCTATGGATATGATATCGAGAAGGAGTCCATAGCCCTCCAGCTGTTCGGCGGCGTCCCCAAGGAGCTCGACGATGGCACAAGGATCAGGGGCGACATCCACATCCTTCTCGTGGGAGATCCGGGGGTCGCGAAATGCGTCTCTGGAGATTCCAGGGTGCTTCTGGCCAGCGGGCGTCACGAGCGAATCAGGGACATCGTGGATGAGGCTCTCCGATCCGGACCAACGAGAGAGGTAAGCGATGGGGTATGCTCTGAAATGGACCTGGATGTCATATCCATGAGGCCGGACGGCATTCCCTTGAAAACCAAGGCCAACATCGCATGGAAGAGGTCTGCGCCCTCTGTCCTTTTTCGATTCAAGTTGCTCTCTGGTAAGGTGATCGTCGTCACACCGACCCATCCATTCTTCATATGGGATGGTGGGCTCAGGCCAATTCGAGCGAAGGATCTGAGGCCATGCGACTCGATATTGGCATTCGACGGGGACTCGCTCCAGGGCGGGGTAGAGGTCGGGGTTGACATCTCGGCCCTTGAGATCCCCCCGATCCTCGATTGGATCATGGAGATTAACGAAGAGGAACCCATGGATCCCTACGTTTACGATCTCCAGGTTCCGGAATATCACAACTTCATAGCTGAGGGCATCATCGTTCACAACTCGCAACTGCTTCGATACATGTCCACCCTGGCCCCGAGAGGTATCTATGCCTCGGGCAAGAGCTCCTCTGCCGCCGGTCTTTGCGTCTCTCCGCTGACACACATCATGGTCGACGGGAAGGACGTCCACATAGAGGAGTTCGTGGAGGAGAACATGGACCACCCCGACGAAGTGGAGAGGGGGATCGAGAGGGAGGAGATCGATGGTCCGAGGGTCGCCTGCGTCGATGATAACGGTAAGATGAATTACGAGCCAGTGAAGGCGGTTTGGAGGATTGACACCCCTTCAGTTCTTGTGGAACTCGAGACCGATGCCGGGCACAGGCTGAGGTGCACCCCGGAGACCAAGGTGTGGTCCCGGAGATCGGGGGAAGAGGGTTGGCGAGAGGCCATGGAGCTGAGTGAGAGCGATGAGCTGGTCTGGAGGGGACACGGGGGCGATCAGGAACCCACCTGGGAGCCGATAGTCAAGGCCACGCGTCTCCAGGATGACCTTCCAAGGTACGTGTACGATCTGACCGTGAGCAACGCCCACGCCTTCCTGGGGGGCGGCTTCCTGGTGCACAACACCGCCGCGGCCGTGAAGGATGATTTTGGCGAGGGGAGGTGGACACTAGAAGCAGGTGCCCTCGTCCTAGCCGACAAAGGGGTCGCATGCGTGGACGAGCTGGATAAGATGACCGACCAGGACCGAAGCTCGATGCACGAGGCCATGGAGTCCCAGACGATATCAGTGGCGAAGGCGGGTATCACCGCCACCCTTCAGTGCCGCTGCTCCATACTGGGGGCGGCGAACCCCAAGTACGGCCGCTTCGAGGAACGCCAGTATATCGCTGACCAGATCAACCTGCCCCCGACGCTCATGTCCAGGTTCGACCTGATCTTCGCCATGACCGACAAGCCCGACGCCAAGAGGGATGCTCACATCACCGACCACATTCTCAAGGCCCACTGGCGCGGCCAGATCAGGAAGTACGCGGACACGGACCTGGAGGAGATGGAAGGTTTATCGTTGGACAGGATCATGGAGGAGACCCAGGAGCTCGCCCCTGTCTGGTCTAGGGATTTCTTGAGGAAGTATGTGGCCTTCTCCAAGCGCATCACGCCCGTACTGACCGAGGAGGCCATGAGGATCATCCACGATTACTACATGCGGATACGCACGCAGGGGGATGACCAGGGGTCCGTACCCATAACCGCCAGGCAGCTGGAGGCCTTTGTCCGGCTGTCAGAGGCCAGCGCGCGGGCCAGGTTGAGCCACAGGGTCATGGCGGACGACGCGAACAGGGCGGTGAGACTCGTGGAGTACTACCTGAATAAGATCGCGGGACAGGAGGGACAGCTGGACATCGACATAATCGCCACCGGCACCTCACGTTCCCAGAGGGAGCAGATCAGCGTGCTGAGGAGGTTGATATCCAACCTCTCGGAGAGGGAGAGGGGTGTGAGCGTAGAGGCGCTTGTGCAGGCGGCTGAGATCGAAGGCATCCAGGAGGACAGGATGAGGAGGCTGCTCAAGAAACTGAGCGACGCGGGGGAGGTGTATTCCCCTCACGCTGGATACTACAAGCTAGCCACGGAGGGATGATCTGATCACCGTGAGGATCCACAGGTATGGAAATGATGTACTGGTGGCGGCCTGCGACAGGCGTCTGCTGGGCCATGTGCTCAGTGAGGGAGAGATCAGGCTAGAGGTAAACCCCCAATTCTACGAGGGGGAGGATGCCAGCGACGAGCTGCTCCTCAACAGACTGGACAACGCCACGATGGCCAATCTCGTGGGGGAGAGGACGGTGGGCCTGGCCATCAGACACGGCATCATCGACGAGGAATGCATACTGTATATAGGCGGCGTCCCACACGCTCAGATGGTGAAGATGTGACATGTTCTGCGTTGAGTGCGGCCGCGAGGGCCCGTTATACGAGGGCCTGTGCGCCGAGTGCTTCCTGACCCGCAGCAGGTTCACCGAGATCGACGAGCACCTGAACCTGATGAGGTGCGGCCACTGTTCCGATTATCTGGTTCACGGTCAATGGATGAAGTTCGACGACGTGGAGGCCGCCGCTGTCGAGTTCGCCATGAGCTCCATGAAGGTCAGGAGCGACTCCTCCCTAGGCGGGGTGGAGGTGACGGTCGACCGCCTGGATGGGAACAACCTGCGGATCCACATCACCGCGGAGGTGAAATTCATGGATCTAAGCAAGCGGGAGGAACTGACCACCATGGTGAGGGTCAAGGGCACATCCTGCCCCCGCTGCAGCAAGATAATGGGATCGTACTTCGAGTCCATCCTGCAGGTCAGGTCCAGGGAACGCAGCATGGAGAGAGAGGAGAAGGTGGGGGTCCTCGAGGAGATCGAGGACCGGGTGGAGCGGGAGGCCATCGACAACAGGGACCTGTTCATCTCCAGGGTGGAGGAGCTGCATGGGGGTTTCGACGTCTATCTCTCATCCAACAGCCTGGGGAGGGCTATAGCCAGGGAGCTCACGGCCATGCACGGCGCGGAGATGAAGGAATCCTCGTCCCTAGTGGGCAAGAGGGAGGGCAAGGATGTCTACAGGATCACATTCCTGGTCCGCCTTCCAGCTTACCGCTTGAATGACATTATTTCGCATGAGGACGGGCTGTTCCTCGTGGATGCGATATCGTCCACGTCCACGAGGCTGAGGGGGCTGTCGGACCACGTACCGCTGGTCGTCCGCAACAAGGATCTCAAGAAGGCGAGGGTCAGAGGAAGGGAACGGGATGTGATGGATGCTGTCGTGGTCTCCGAGACCGAGGAGGAGCTGCAGGTATTGCACCCGGTGACATACATGACCGTCGAGCTGAGGAAGCCAGCTGGTTTCTCCGTCTCTGGGGGGTCGGTCAGGGTCTTCTCGCATGAGGGCGAGCTGTACCTTGTCCCCGCGTGAATCACTCCGGAACGAACTCGTCCTCGGTTTCCTCGATCATCTCTAGGAGGCGGGAGGCGGCGCTCTCCACCTCCCGGGGGTCATCGCCCCTGATGATTATCCGATTCCCCTCCTCCTTCCAGTTCTCGGTGGGGAGGGAGGCTATCCTCACGCTGTAGGAGCGGACGATCTCCCGGAACAGGGGTGCCATGGTGGACTCCCCCCTCTTCCCCCGAATATCCTTCTCGTACACCTCCTCCCCTTCTACCAGTGGAAGGACGTACTCCTCGAACATGGGGAGCATTTCCTTGGGGAACCCAGGAAGGCAGAACAATCTCATCCCTCCTCTGGTGGCGTCGATCCCGGCCGCCGCCCCCGTCAGGTTCCTGAGCGCCCTCGCTCCCTCGGGTATCATGGCCATGAGCTCGTTCTCGGGCGTCATGACCGGCTTCGCCCCGTAGATTCTCCTGATGGATTCCACGAACCACTCGACGGCGTCGTCCCTCAGCTTCAGCTCCACCCCCAGGAAGTCGGCGACCACCTGCCTGGTTATGTCATCCAGGGTCGGCCCCAAACCCCCAGTGATGATTAGGATGTCAGCACCCCTCCCCTCGGCCGAGCGCAGCAGGCCCATGATGTCGTCGTAGTTGTCCCTTACCACGGTGATTAGGCTGACGGTCGCCTCCCTGCCGCGGACCATCTCTATCAGGGGCTCCGGGTAGGGATCGATCTCCCCTGTCAGCAGCTCGTCCCCTATGTGTATTACCTCGATCCTCATCTCAGCGCCTCACGCGATCATCTCCCTCCTCTTGAAGAGAATGAGGCCCACCACGAGTGCGATCACCACGTAGGCGATCGCCACCACGGCGGCAAGGGAAGGATCTGGGAAGTATATCCCGACCTCAACGACAGGCGCCGCTGGAGGGGGCGGGTATACCTGTATGAAGTCCGATGGATACGGCGTCTGCATCACGCATGAGATCGCAGTGGCCATGAAACTCAAGGAGAAGTTGGGTTTGAACAGGGCGACGCTGCAGACCGAGTCCACGATCTGAAGTATCAGGAACAGGAATGCGAATGTGAATACCAACGCCCCCGTGCCCCCCTTCATGAACGAGCTTATCAGATAACCCACAGCACTTGCGCTCACCGCAAATAGGAGGGCAAGACCGAGGGAAGCCAGTGTATGGTCGGAGACCCCTCCGGTAATGACCAAGGCCGCGATCGAGGTGATGAGGTAGTATAGTATGACCACCGCGAAGGTTATCGCCACCGTGGCCATGAATTTGCCTAGGAAGATGGTCTCCTTCTTTACCGGGTTGGGGAATAGGAGGTATCCGGTTCTGTTCTGGAACTCCGATACCAAGGCGTCACCCGCGAAGAGCGTTGCACAGATGACCAAGAGTATCCAGGTGAATGAGTAGAAGTCCTCCGCGAAGGAGGCCGGATCGGACTTGTAATCATGGCCAGTGAGGGGAGGGATCGCCAGGAAAAGAACGATGATGAGTATCTCCAAGGCCAGAATGCCATAGAGGCGCTTGCTCCTCAGGTGCTTGAGGAACTCGTACCTGCCTATAAGATAGATCTGGTTGATGTCTGACGGGGGAGTTATCTTTCTCGAATACTCCAATTGATCACCTCGACTCCTTGATCAGGTTCATGTACAGCGTCTCCAGGGCCAGCCCTTCCTGTTTGAACTGGGCCACATTCACGTTCAAATCCAATATGCCCTTGAGGAGGGCCGCCTGCTCCACCTCGTTACCGCGGAACTCCACCAACAGCATGGTATTGCTGGACCTCAGCACGTTCTCCACACCGCTCATACGGGAGATGGCCTCCACCACCCCCCCGCTTACGGGTTCCAGGGGGAACACCTGAATTCGCCTGGTCTGCGTCATACTAGTGAGATCCTCCACCGAGCCGTGGGCCAGCATCTTGCCGCGGTCTATCAGGGCCACGTAGTCGCAGATCTCCTGCACCTCGTTCAGCAGGTGGGAGGACATGAAGATGGTGTAGTCCTCCTTCTTAAGATCTTTGAGGATCTCCCTCACCTCCACCATGCCCCTTGGGTCAAGGCCGGATGTCGGCTCGTCAAGAATGATGATGCTCGGTTCGTGCAGCAGTGCCTGGGCGATCGCCAGCCTCTGCTTCATTCCCTTGGAGAACTCCCCTATCCGCTTTTCCGCCACCTCTGACAGCTTTACCGTGTCCAGGAGCTCCTTTCCCCTGGACCTTATGGCCTCCTTGGTCATGCCCCTGAGGGACCCCAGGTACTCCAGCGTCTCCATGGGGTTCAGGTATGGGTAGAACTCCGGGGTCTCCACCACCGCCCCCACGTGAGAGAGGGCCTCCTTGGGGTTCTTGACAACATCCACCCCGTCCAGGAGGGCCTGTCCGGAGGTCGCCTTCAGGAGATTGGTGAGGACCTTGATCGTGGTGGTCTTCCCCGCCCCGTTGGGCCCCAGGAAACCGATGAACGAGTTCCGCCTGACCCTGAGGCTCAGGGAATCCACCGCCCGGAAATCGTTGAAATCCTTGACCAGGTTCTCGATCACAATAGGCTCTTCCATCTGTCGGTTCTCCAGGTGCGGATTTTGGATATCATAAGTAAGTGGCCTTAATAATACTTGTGAACCATACTCGAGATGACCCGCATCACCATGTGCGGCTGGAGGATTCAGATACCCATGAGGAACACGATGCCTGTCAGGGCGCTCCCGTTCGAGTTGGTGGAAATGACGGTGGTCAACCTTCTCAGGATGGCCGTGACCCTCCTCCCCAGGGATGTTATCGACGCCATCGAGATGGCGTTGGAGGAGGAGACCTCCCCGGTGGCCAGGACCCAGCTGGAGGCGATTCTGGAGAACATCAGGCTCGCGGAGGACGGGTCCATCCCCATGTGCCAGGATACGGGCGTACCCCTCTTCTTCATCAAGGGGCACTACGAGGATGGTTTGGAGGAGGCCATCAGGAACGGGGTGAAGAAGGCCACCCAGGAGATACCCCTCCGGCCGAATGTTGTCCATCCCCTATCCAGGGAGAACCCGGGGAACAATCTGGGGGAGGGTCTGCCCCACATCAGCTGGCTACCCACCATGGAGGATATCATCGAGATCGTGGTGATGCCCAAGGGAGCGGGAGCCGAGAACATGAACAGGTCTGGGATGTTGAATCCATCGGATGGACTGAAGGGCGTCAAGGAGTTCGTTCTGGAATCGGTGGTGAGCGCCGGGGGGAAGCCCTGCCCCCCCACCATCGTGGGTGTGGGCATAGGGGGCTCATCGGATATCGCCCCCCAGCTGGCCAGAAGGGCCCTTCTCCGCCCCCTCGACCGGGAGAACCCCGTGGAGGAGCTGGCATCCCTGGAGACGGAGCTGAAGGCCGCCCTCAACCGGACGGGCATCGGGCCCATGGGCCTCGGTGGGGACACGACGGTGCTGGGGGTGAGGGTGGAGACGGCCCACTGTCACACCGCCTCGCTTCCGGTGGCGGTATGCATGCAGTGCTGGGCCGCGAGGAAGGCCTACGCCAGGATCTACCCGGATGGCATGGTGAGCTATTCCAGGGAGGGGTTCGATTGAACCTCAGGCTGCCACTGGACGAGGGGGAGACCAGGCGGCTGAGATGCGGGGGAGCGGTCTCGCTGACCGGCGTCATCTTCACGGGCAGGGACGGGATGCACTTGAGGGCCCTCGAGTGCCACGGGAAGGGTGAGGAGCCCCCCGTGGACCTGAGGGGTGGGGCGGTGTTCCACTGCGGCCCAATCATGATCAGGGAAGGGGAGGGGTGGAGACTTGTCGCCGCGGGCCCGACGACCAGCGCAAGGATGAACTCCCTAGAGCCAAGTTTCATAGAGATCTACAGGCCATCGGTGATCATCGGGAAGGGAGGGATGTCGCGCTCCACTGTGGACGCGATGCGGGAGTACGGCTGCGTCTACATGGCGCTGACGGGAGGTGCCGCGGTGCTGGCGGCGGGAGGCATAACCAGCGTGAAGGGGGTGGAGTGGCTGGATCTCGGCATGCCCGAGGCCCTGTGGATGCTCGAGGCCGATGGTTTTGGTCCCCTGATCGTGGCGATCGACGCCCATGGCAACTCGATGTACGAGGGGGTCCAGGCATCCGTCGAGAAGAATCTCCCATCCATCAGGGAATCTCTTGGTATCGGGTGATCAGTCTTCCTTCTGCTCGGGTTCCTCCCTCTCTATGAGGTCCGGTCTCTTATCCACCCTGAAGTGGATGAAAAGGGCGAGGATCATGGTGATGATGGCGAACGTGAGCCCCACCACCATCAGCGAGTGCGACAGGTCGAACCCAGGGATGAAGCCACCTCCCGAATCGGCCCTCTTCTCCATGGTCACGTCCAGCATCTTCGGGAGATGGGCATCGAGCGATACCTCGAACTCCTGGTTGATGAAATCATTCTTGGTGAAGATCACGTGGTAGTTACCCACCGGAATGCCCACGACGGAGTAGTTGCCGTTGGAGTCGGTAAAGGTGGTGGTCGAGAAGCCGTTAGAGGTCACATCCACCCTCACGTCGGTCAGTCCGTTGCCCCCGTATATCACCTCTCCAAATAGGGTGGCCGGCTCCTCCGTGAGGTTGAAGTTCACGGTGGTGGTCTCGCCCCTCACCACGAACACCGGAGTGTCCGAGAAGTTGGTCTGGTATCCCTCCTTGGTGGCATGGGTCACGTAGGTTCCTGGCTGGACATCGAGGATCTCGAACCTTCCCAGAGGTATGGTCGAATTCGCGGTGTATTCACATTCATCGCTCTTCAGATGGATCTCCGCCCCCGATATGGGGGCGGTCCCGTTGGTCACGAAGCCGGTCACCGTACCCAGGTTCTCGGTCATGGTGAAGTTCAGTCCGGTGACGTTCTCGTTCACGGTCATCATGTCGTAGCTGACGTTCGAGGAGTAGTTGACCATGCTCCCGGTGATGTTGTACACGCCAATCGGCAGGGACAAGTTGTAGGTGCCGTTCTCCCCTGTGAGGCCGTAGAAGAGCTGCCCCGAGGTAGTGTTCTCCGCGGTCACGTTCACCCCCAGCAGGGGATGATCGCCCCCGTCCACAACGGTGCCCGAGATCCACGGATCCTCGGGCGAGGCCGCCATACCTGTCATCATTGTCAGAAGGATGATAACCCCCAAGACAAGGGCCGGGAGGACGGAGCCAATCCTCATGATGTCCGCTCTATGTCCATCGCAGGATAAATCTGTTACTGAAGGATTTCAAGTCGTGATTTCGTAAACTGTTAATATGAGCATGATCAATCGGACGTGATTCAACGGATGGATGGACGATGGAAAGGATAAGGGAGAGGAGCACCAAGGAGGACGTCATGGACCTCATGGAACCCCTCATCGTCGAGTGGTTCAGCTCCCGGTTCCAGGATCTGACGGAACCCCAATCGTACGCGATACCCCTCATACACGGGAGGAGAAGTGTGCTGGTCTCCTCCCCCACGGGTTCGGGGAAGACCCTGACCGCCTTCCTATCAATCATCAACGAGCTCTACCATTACGCGGGGAAGGGAGAGCTGGAGGACCGCATCTATGCCATCTACGTCTCCCCTCTGAAGGCGCTCGCCAATGACATCAACCGGAACCTGGAGGAGCCCCTGAGGGAGATGAGGGAGCTCGCCGCGGAGAAGGGCGTCGACTTCCCGGGGATCAGGGTGGGCGTGAGGTCGGGGGACACCACCCCCTACGAGAGGCAGAAGCAGCTCAGGAAGCCCCCGCACATCTTCATCACCACCCCCGAATCGCTCTCCCTGGTGCTGGGTGCTCCCAAGTTCAAGGAGCGTTTTCAGAACGTGGAGTGGGTGATCGTGGACGAGATCCACGAGATCTGCGACTCCAAGAGGGGGGTGCATCTCTCCCTCACGCTTGAGAGGCTCCAGGACTTCTGTTCCCACGATTTCGTGAGGGTCGGGCTCTCCGCAACGCTGGCCCCCATGGAGCGCATCGCCGCCTTCCTCTCAGGCTACGAGAACGGGAAGCAGAGGGACATCGCCCTGGTGGAGGCGGAGACCAAGAAGGACCTGGACATGACCGTGATCTGCCCGGCGGAGGACATGACCACTCTCCCTTACGAGATCGTGAATGCCAAGATGTACGACACGCTGAGGGAGATTATCGGTGATCACACCACCACCCTCGTGTTCACCAACACCAGGAGCGGGACGGAGAGCGTGGTCTACAAGCTCAAGGAGAGGGGCCTGGAGAACGTGGAGGCCCACCATGGATCGCTGAGCAAGGAGACGCGGCTGGATGTGGAGGAGAGGTTGAAGAGGGGCGAGCTCAAGTGCGTGGTCTCCTCCACCTCCCTGGAATTGGGTATAGACATCGGCTCCATCGATCTGGTATGCCAGATAGGCTCCCCCAAGTCCGTGGCCAAGGGACTGCAGAGGATAGGCAGGAGCGGCCACGGCTACGGGGAGACGGCCAAGGGTCGAATGCTGGTGATGGACAACGACGATCTGGTGGAATGTGCCGTGCTCTCCAGGGCCGCTCACAGGGGGAGGGTGGACAGGGTGTTCATCCCGGAGAACAGCCTGGACGTCCTGGCCCAAGGCCTGGTGGGGATGAGCATCGAGCGGAGATGGGACATCGACGAGGCCTTCGACGTCGTCAGGAAATCATACTGCTTCCGGAATCTGAGCAGGGAGAGTTTCATGGATGTCATCCGCTACCTGGGGAGCAGGGACGATTTCGAGGGCGTCTACTCGAAGATATGGTACGACGAGGGGGATAATCGGTTCGGCCGCAGGCGCGGCACGAGGATGATCTACTCCATGAACATCGGCACCATCCCGGAGGAGGCTCATTACAGGGTGTTCACGGACAGGGGGAGGATGGTGGGCGACCTGTCCGAGAAGTTCGCCGAGAGGCTCTCTCCCAATGACGTGTTCGTTCTTGGCGGCAAGACCTACCAGTTCCGTCGGATCAAGGGGATGAGGGCCTTCGTGTCCGAGGCCCAAGGAAGGAAGCCGACCGTGCCATCTTGGACGGGGGAGATGCTCCCTCGGTCGTTCGATCTGTCCATGGAGATCGCCCGGTTCAGGAGGGAGATGGCCTCCCGCCTGGGAGATGACGAACGGGACACCCTCGCATGGCTCTGCCAGGAATTCGACATCGACGCGGGCTCGGCGCGGACCATACTCAGCTACTTCAGGGAGCAGGAGTCCTCCTGCCGGGTGATACCCGACGACCGCAGGCTGGCCGTGGAGGGCTACCTGGACGTGGGCGGGAGATACAACATGGTATTCCACTTCCCCTTCGGGAGGAGGGTGAACGATGCGCTGTCCAGGGCGTATGCCTTCCAGGTGACCAAGCTGTACGGGTGCAACGCCTCCGTCTCGGTCACCGATGACGCGTTCATGATCACCTCCCCAAGGAAGGTGGACCTTCAGGAGGTCAGGGAAATGGTCCACCCGGTGGATCTGGAGGCCATCCTGAGGAAGGCGGTGAAGGGCTCCGAGCTGTTCAAGCAGCGCTTCAGGCACACAGCGGCCAGGAGCTTCATGGTACTCAGGGCGTACAAGGGGAGGCAGGTCTCGGTGAGCAGGCAGCAGGTACGGTCATCGTACCTGCTTGATTTGCTGGGCGGTCTCCCCTCCTTCCCGATCATAGAGGAGACCTACAGGGAGATACTCAGGGATGTGATGGACCTGGAGAACGCGGAGCTGGTGCTCGGGAGACTGGAGGGCGGGGGCATGGACCTGGCGTTAATAGACTACTCCTCCACGCCCTCCCCCTTCGCACACAACGTGATCCTCACCGGGATATCGGACCTGGTGCTCATGGAGGATCGCAGCGCTCTCCTAAAGGAACTGCACAGGAAGGTTCTGGCGAAGGTGATGGTCGAGGACATGAACTCGTTCGAGTTCGACGAGGAACTGGTAACAGGCTACTTCAGGAGCAAGATCGAGCCAGTCGTCGAGAAGGAGGACATCGTGAGGCTGCTGGGCCTGGTGGGCCCTCTCCGGATCTTCAAGGAGAGGGGGCGCTCCGTATATCCCTTCTGCCGGGCGGACAGGCGGGATGTGGATCGGTGGGCGAGAGAGCTCCTGGGAGAGGGGCGGTTGTCCTCGGTGTACATCGACGACATCTACTTCGTTCCCTCGGAGGATTTACCGATCTACGCGGCTCTGCTGAGGAGGGAGAGGGGTCAGGGTGCCCGCGAGAGGGCGGTGTTGGACACTCTCGAGAAGGAGAACACGATCCGGGGCATATCGGAGGCGCTCGGCACCCCCACGGAGTCGGTCCTGGTCTCCCTCAAGAAGCTCGAATCGGCCTTCCTCGTGGGGAGGGGGGCGTTCGACGGTTCCAGATGGCGCTACGCAAGGAGGTCGGTGAAAGCGTTTCCCAGGCAGGAGGCCCTGGACCTGGCGGTAACCAGATACCTGTACGCCTTCGCCCCCGCCACCGTCGAGGAGGTGGCCTTCGCCCTCCAGCTGGGGGAGGGGGAGACCTTGACCGCCCTCGAGGACCTGGTCAGAGAGGAACTGCTCGCAAAGGGAAGGTTCCTGGTATCGGAGCACGACCAGTACATGCTCCGGAGGGACTACGTCAGGATCAGGGCGGGTTCCATAACCGCCTACGACCACAGGACGGTGGAGGAGTACAGGAGGGCGAAGCAATCTGGTCCCTTCGAGAGCGTTGAGGAATGCGTCTCGTTCTTCGGGCAGATGGGCCTCCCCTATGATGTGTTCTCCAGGGTACCAAGCTTCAGCATGGAGAGATGGGAGGAGCTTAGGAAGAGCGGGGGGATCCTGCTGGGCAGGTTCCTGCGGGGCCGGATCCGCTACGTGATGGCGGAGGACGCCCCCATGTACGTGGCGGCGTTCAGGGACACAGGGCTCACGGGCAGGGACATGACCATCCTGGACCTGCTGGAGAGGCACGAGGGACTGAGCCTCAGGCAGTTGGTCGACCTCACCGGTCTCATCAAATCCCAGGTCAAGGATTCCCTGGACCGTCTAGATCGGAACATGCACGTGGTTCGGAAGCACTCCGCCAGCGAGAGCTGGTCCTCGGAGAATGTTTACGTCAGGTATAACGCCCCCCCATACGAGGGGAATGCCAGGACCGCGGTCATCGAGCGATTCATCAGGTCCAACGGGCCGGTCCCCATGGCGGCCATCAGGCATCACACCCGATTCGGCATGGGGGAGACAATCGACGCGATCCAATCCCTAGATCTGGAGCGGATTTCAGTGGGGGAGGAAGGGATCGAGATGTACCTGATGGCCTCGGAGCTCGAGGAGCTGGAGGGATTCCTGCCCGGGGCGCCAAAGGTAGAGGTGAGATCCCTCTATGACCCCGTGGTGCAGTCCCTCTGGGCCGAGGTCTCCTCCCGCTACGGGGATAGATGGGTATTCCCGGTGCTGCGGGGCGGCAGGGTGGTGGGGGCGGTCGAGAAGTGGAACATGAGCGGTTTCGTCGAGATCAGGTCCCTTGACTTGGAGGACAGGCACCTGCTGCCCCGTGCGCTGGATGCTCTCGACAGGGTCATGGAATACCATGCAATGAACAGGCTGGACGTGATGAGGATCGTCGAGGTCATGGGTGTCCCGGTCCCCCAGCTAGACGAGGTCACGCTTGAGGTCCTCAGGAGCAATGGATACCGCCTCATAGGAGACTTTCTGGCCAAGGGTGCCCTGGTAGGGAGTAGATTCAGCTGGGAGGAGCTGTTCAGCTACGTTCTCGTGAGGCAGGGCATCTGGGGGAAACACGAGGGCGTGTTGGAGGCGGTCAAGGCGAACTGGGGCCTGAGGTCGGACGCGGAGGCCAACCTGCGCTGCTCGGTGCATGTGTCCCTGAAGAGACTGCAGGAACAGCGGCTTCTGGAGAAGGTCAACATCATCCCCGGCTACATGACATGCACCACCATGGATGCGGCCCCGGTCTTCGCCCGGGCAAAGTCCCATGACCTGTCGGAGGACATGTCGACCATCCTGAGGATGGTGAGGGACAAGAGCTCCCTGTGGAAGGACGAGGTCTATGACCTCTCTACGGTGGGCAGGAGGGGCACCTACGAGGCCCTGAGGGCGCTTCGCAAGGCGGGGTGGCTCTACAATGATTACAGGGGGAGGGTCAGGGCGGTGCCCGAGAGTGAGCTCGACACCATGGAGGCGAGGAGGGAGGTGGTGAGGAGGATGTTCCTCAACTTTGGGGTCTTCACCGCCGAGAATCTCCAGAGACACATGATGTCGGAGTTTCCCATGAGGGACCTCCGGAGGATCCTGGCCGAACTGGAATCCGAGGGGTTCCTGGTGAAGGGTTTCTTGGGGAGGGAGAACGGTTCCCTGCACTGGGTGCTGGCGGATGGACTCGATGCCATCGGCCCTCTCTTCGACGGCAGCTTCGTCCTCACCCCGGAGGACAACCTCTACTCCTACCTGAGACCATGGATAAGGGAGAGGTACGACGGCCCGGTGTCACTGATATTCTCCGGCACCGAGGTGATAGGCCATTTCAGGTCAAAGAAACAGGGTTCAGACGTGATCGTCCTCGAGTTCCAGGGCGGCAGGGGGGCCAGGGCGATCCTGTCCGATCACGTGAAGGCGATGGAATTCACCCTGAGGGGCGGCGAACCGGAGATCACCCCCGACTGGGAGATCCAGGAGTTCTACGAGAAGACGCATCCAGGCGACGCCTAGAGCCGCGCCAGGATGAGCTCCGCCACCTTCTTGCCGGAGAGGAGCATCCCCCCGAAGATGGGCCCCATCCTGGGCGCCCCCATCACGGCGTTGCAGGCCATGCCCGCCACGTACAGATGGGGGTACACCTCGATCGTGTTCTCGACGGTCAGGCGTTCGGCGACCTCCGCCCACATGCTCATCTCGCCCTCGATCTTTCCAGAAGGGGTCTTGAGCCTGCCCACCTTCCTCTGCACCACATGTACTATCTCGCAGTCGTGTCCGGTGGCGTCTACCAGGAACTTGGACCGTACCGAGAGCGGGTCGACGTGAAGCCCGGCCACGCCGATGGTGCTCCAGTTGATGACCACTCCGTTGATCCTACCCTCGCGTATGATGACGTCCTCCACCGATATGGCGTTGAAGATCCTCGCACCCGCGTCTATGGCGGCCGCGATCATCTTCGCCGAGGCTTCGACGGAGTCGGCGGTGTAGTACCCGTCCTCCCCGCCGCTCAGCCGTACCCCGATCTCCTCCAGCAGATCCTTGGACTCCTCCTGGACCACCATCACTGGGAAGGTCATCCCGCCTCCCCACATCCCGCCTCCCGGGGAGATCTTCCTCTCGAAGATTATCACCTTCTTTCCGGCCTTCGCCAGGTACCTCGCCGCCGTGAGGGAGGCGGGGCCAGCTCCCGTGATCACCACGTCAACGTCGATGCTGTTGAGAAACTCCTCCGAGAAACGCTCGACTATTTTCCGCGTGACAGTGACCTCGTCTAAGGGCATCGTATCATACTCCAAATCGTACTAGGAGTGACTCCATCATACTTCCCTGACTTGATGTTTTTGGTCCGCGAACCCCTCTTTCCCGGATACCCGCCTGAGGATCTCCGCCATTCGCTGGTCTTGCTGTGGAAAGCGACGAGCATGAATGGAAGCTTATATTATCGCTAAATCGTATGGTCCTGACATGAAGATTCCCTGTGAGCTCATCGTTTGGTACGTTCTCCCCTCGATCAGGAGGGAGCTGGCAAGGGAGCTTGTGGAGAATCACGGCCTGATGCAGGCCGAGGTAGCTAGGCGATTCGGTGTGACGGACGCCGCTATATCCCAGTACATCAAGTCCAAGAGGGGGATCAACAAGGAGATAGAGAACAGCGACAATTATCCGGAGTTCAAATTCGAGGTGGGGAGGGCCGCTGTCAGGATGCTCAACGGCTCCGACATCACCACCGAGATCTGCGCCATCTGCAGGATGGTGAAGGACAGCGGCATGCTGTGCAAGATCTACGAGATCCAGGCGGAGGAGGAGGCGCCGGAGTGCGTCTGCTGCAAACCTGGCTGAATCATCTCATCCCGTCCCAGTGGTACAGCAGTTCCTGCGCATAACCCGCATACCTTCCGAATAACCGCTGGCCGTGCTCCCTCACCCGCCTGTAGCTCCCCCCGACCCCGTAGATCTCCTCCATCACCCTTCTGATTCTCACGTCCACGGGGAAGGCCTCCAGGTGATCCAGGCTGAAGAGGGCGATGCAATCGGCCACCTTGTCCCCGATGCCGTTGAAACGCTTGAGATATCCCAGGCTGCGTTCGTAGTCCATGCACAAGAGCGAGTCCAGATCCAACTCGCCGTCCTCCGCGCTGTGCGCGAGTTTCACCATCCTGTGGCAGCGGTACCCGAGCCCGCAGTGGGGGGCGCTCTCCTCCCTGTCGAGAATGTCTGACGGGGAGGGGAAGGCATATCTTCCCCCGGGCAGGAGGCGGCCGAAGGTCCTGCACACGGTCTCGATCATCCTCTGAATCCTTGGGAAGTTGGCGTTGGTGGCCAGGAGATAGGAAAGGCAGCACTCCCAGGGGTCCTGGCGTATCAGCCTCATCCCCCTGAAGCGGTGGGAGAGGTCGGACATGAGATCGTCCACCGCCACCTCCCCGTAGATGAGTTCAATGTCATCCTCCGATCTGAAGTACCGGGAGAGGCGTTCTGTGGCGATTCCCCGGGCATCTATTCCCCCCGGGCCATGTCGAAGCATCACCTCCCTGCCGTCAAGGACCCCGGACCACCACTCCCCCTGCTTGAACCATCTGAAGACCTGCCCGCATCCAAGCGTAAGATCGAGGTCCATCGGGGGGAGCATCAGCATTTCCCTGCGAGGAAGACCATGATCGGGCTGCTCTCGCGGAAGGGGGAGAGATCGTAGTCCCCGTAGACCTCCAGGATGTCGAATCCAGTCCTCTGAAGCAGCTCGGTCATCTCCCTGTGGAAGATGTAGCGCAGGGTGTACTCGGCGGTCACCCTCCTCAAGGGTCTGTCCTGGCGGGAGATGTCGTAGAAGTGGTGGACGCGGGTCTTCTGGGAGGGCCGATCGAATATCTGGGACTCGAACCTGCTCAGCACCTCCCCCTCGTCCGTGAGTATGGTCTCCTTGTGGCTCATCACACCCTCCGGCCTGCCAAGGTCCGGGTTGAAGACACTGATGACCAACAGTCCGTCCTCCTCCAGGTGATGGTGGATGTTGCGCAATGCGGATTCCTGGTCCTCCGTCTCCAGCAGGTGCAGGAACGAGTTGAAGGGCACTATTGCAAGCTTGAACCTTCTATCCATGGAGACGGTTCGGACGTCCTCCTGGATGATCTCGATGCGAGACTGGGTCTCTGGCTCCAACAGCTCGACCTTGCGGGTGCATTCGTCCAGCATGGCGGGGCTCCTATCCACCCCCGTGACCTCGTAGCCGGCCTTGGCTAGGGGAACGAGTATCCTCCCGGTGCCGCACATGCACTCCAGCAGCGGGCCCCCGGCCATGACCGCCAGTTCAAGGTAAAAGTCCATGTCCTGCGGGAAGTCGCGGTACTGGAGGTCGTAGTAGCGGGCCGTGGACTCGTACAGGTCCAGGGTGGCCCCCGGATCACCGCTTGTATCCGATATCCCTGAGGAATTTCTTTCTTGTCTTGACATGCTCCTCCTCCTCCACGCCAACGGGGGTCTCCCCATCGATCACGCCGATCACGCCCCTACCCCTCTTGGTCTTCGCCACCAGCACCTCGACCTCGTTGGCGGTGGCGCAGAATACGCCGCATACCTCAGGCACGGATCTCACGGCCCCCAGCACGTTGATTGGAAACGCGTCCCTGATTATGATGATGAAGAAGTGGCCCGCGCCGACCATCATGGCGTTATCGGCCGCGATCTGGGAGAGTTCCTCATCATTGCCATCGACCCTCACCAACCTGTCCTGGGATGCCTCGCAGAACGCGATCCCGAATCGGATCGATGGGACGGAGTTGATCATGGCCTCATAGAGGTCCTCCACAGTCTTGATGAAATGGGTCTGCCCCATGATGACGTTTGTGTCCTCAGGCTTCTCGATGAGAATGGTCTCGATATCGATCATGTTATCCTAACTAAACCTTCCTCAACGCTAAAATGGTTTTCGACCAGTGGCGGTAGCCGCCAACCACGATCATCGAATGATGCCCGCCCCCCTTGAACTCAGCGACCCGAGAACCATTATACCCCCAGACCGTTGTGAGGTCCATGTTCCACCTGGGAACAGCGGGCTACCCCGAGGGGTCCAAGGGACCGATTGACGCCCTCAAGAGACTGAGGGCGAGAGGTCTGGACGCACTCGAGGTCCAGTTCGTCCGGAGGGTGGGGATGCGTGAGGAAATGGCCAGGGACCTGGGGGCGATGGCCAAGGCCATTGGGGTTCTGCTCAGTGTGCACGCCCCCTATTACATCAATTTCAACTCTAGGAACCCAGAGACCGTGGGGAAGAGCGTTGGCTGGGTAACCAGGACGGCGGAGGCCGCCCACAGCATGGGCGCGGGGCTGATAGTGATCCACGCGGCCCTGTACCATGGGAAGGACCCCAGGGAGGTGACCGAGACCGTGATCGACGGTGTGAGGAGATGTCTCTCCATCATGTCCGACGGGGGATACAATACTCCCCTCATCGGCCTGGAGGTGATGGGCAAGAAGGCCGCATGGGGCCGGATATTGGAGATCGGGGAGGTGGTCAACGCGCTCGATCGTGTGGTGCCGGTGGTGGACTTCGCGCATCTCCACGCCTTCGGGGGAGGGACCCTGAGATCGGCGGAGGATGTGAGAAGGAACTTGGAGGAGGTGCGAGGATACTACCAGGGTCCGCTTCACTGCCACTACAGCTCTGTGGAATACGGGGACCGGGGAGAGAGAAGACACCTGCCCCTCGAGGCCGGCGAACCAAGATTCGAATTGGTGGCGGAGGCCCTTCTGGACTGGGAGTGGGACGTGACCATCATCAGCGAAACTCCATGCCCCGTCAGGGGGGCCGAGGCCATTCGGAAGATATTGGGTATTGTCTCTGAGAATCGCATTCAATAAGCATGACGACAAATATATATTCACAAATCATTTAGAGTCCAGATACCGGGGTGTTGACGCTTGACTGGTGATGAATCCCCAGATAATAATGATGAATCGGAGGTTTTCGAGTTCGATTGCCCCGAATGTGGAACCCATATCGTCGGGGTGGTCTCCAAGTGTCCCACGTGCGGGGTAGAGTTCATCATCGAGGAGGTCGAGGAGTTCAGGTGCCCTGAGTGCGGCGAGATAATTCCCGTGGATGCGACCGAGTGCCCCAATTGCGGTTTGAAGTTCGAGATGACCGCCCCGAAGGGGCCTGAGGAAGCTCATGAGGAGCCGACCGCGGAACCCGAGGTCGTGGAGACCCCGGAGGAACCCACGGAGCCCCCGGTCAAAGAGTCTCTAAAGGACGAGTTCCCCCGGTTGGTGGCCGAGGTGAAGTCCATGATGGCCTTGGCAAGGGAGTTCGGGGTGGACACAACTCACGCCAAGGTGCTGATCGATAAGGCCGTCACAGCGGGAAAGAAGGGAGATCTGGGGGTCGCGGTGGAGCGCGTAAGGGAAAGCAAGGCCAGCATCGAGTCCTCGATCCGGGGTAGGGTGGAGAATGACCTGAAGGACCTGGAAGACCTGAAGGTCATCGCGGACAAGATGGGGGAGGACCCCTCGTCCATCGAGGAGAGCGAGGGCCTGGTCGGGGTCGAGCTGGAAAAGGGAGACCTGAAGTCCGCTCTCACCCATGCCAAGGAGGGCATGAAGCGGGCCGAGTCCCTGACGGGCAAGTACATCGAGGCCCAGAACATGGTCAGGGATCTAGAGAAGATCCTGGAGAACGCCGAGAGATTCTACATAGACGTCTCGGAGGTCCGCCTCCGCTTAGAGGAAGCAAGGGCGGCCGAGGCGAATGGTGACTACAGCATGATGGGCATCATGGCAAGGAAGGGCAGGGAACAGATAATGTACATCCTCCCGGATGAGATACGGGAGGAGCTCAAGAGGTCCAAGCTCGTCCTCATGGACGCCAAGGCTGAGGGCAAGGACGTGAACATACCGGTCAAGCTCCTAAAGGAGGCCGCGTCCGCCCTCAACCGCGAGAGGTACGACGAGGCGCTGGAGAAGCTTGTCGAGTTCAGGTCCGATATTCGCAGGATCTGACCTCAGACAGCGCTGCCGAGGTCATCACCG
>CAZQLP010000014.1:0-1726 GCA_964594225.1 uncultured Methanomassiliicoccales archaeon | reverse complement strand
CGCCGTCCCCGAAGATCTCCCTGAGGTACCTGGGGTGTCCCCTGGTTATGGCCAGTATCTTGTATCCTCTGCCCAGGCAGGCAGCGGCGATCTGATGGGAGATCACCGCCTTCTCCTCCTCCACCATGTAGCTCATCCCTTCCTGCAGATCTGGCAATCCAGACACCTCCATGTCCGTGGGTTGCTCGTAGACGAGCACCTCCCGGGCCGTATCGTGGTCAATGGGGGTGTCCATCAGGGACGAGTACGCGACGATGCGGTTCAGCCCCCCCTCGAGCTCCCTGACGTTGGATGAGCAGACCTCGGCCACGAAGGCGAGGACATCCCGCGGAACCTCGATTCCCTTCTCTTTCACCATCCTCTCCAGGATGGCGATCCTGGTCTCAAGCACCGGTGACTGTATGTCCGCGATCAGGCCGGATTCGAAGCGGGTCATAAGCCTCTCGCTCAGCGAGGGGATATCCTTTGGAAGGCGGTCGCACGCTAGTATGATCTGCTTCCCCTCCTCCACCAGTTCGTTGAACAGGTGGAAGATCTCCTCCTGGGTCTCCTCCCGACCGGCAATGAACTGGAGATCGTCGAGCAGAAGGGTGTCCGTTTTCCGGTACTCTTCCCTGAATCTCTCCACCTGCCCCTCCGAGATCGCGTCGATCAGCTCGGACTCGAAAACCTCCATGGAGGTGTATACCACTCTCGCGCTGGAGTCGTTCGCCTGGATGCGGTTGCCGATCGCCTGGAGCAGATGCGTCTTCCCCAGCCCTGATCGGCTGTACATGAAGAGCGGGTTGTAGCTGTTCCCGGGGTTCCTGGCCACGGCCCTGGCCGCCGCCTCGGCGAAGCGCGAGTTGCTGCCCACCACGAACGTCTCGAAGGTGAACCTGGGGTTGAGCCTTCTCCCGACCGCAGGAACCTCGTTGGATGTGGCGAAGCAGAGGGGGCATTCCCCCTCGCTGTTGAGGTAGCTCCCGCATTCCGGGCAGGTGATGTTCTGGTCACCGGAGGATCTCATCTTGTGATACTGGACGATGAGATCGTAGACCGCGTTCATCTTCTCGTCGACCACCTTCCTCTCCCGGTCCCTGTCGATCTCATGCTCGGCGGAGCTTCCCTCGTCCTTTCCGGTGATCCTCAGCTCGAACCCGTAGAGTTCGGTCTCCACCTCCCCCGCCCTCTCGGGGTCGACCGTCTTCCTCCGGATGGACTCGGCCTCTCTCTCCGATCCCATGATGTCAAGCAGCAACAGCCTGTCCCTCAGCTTCTCCAGTTTCAGCAGGTTGGCCTCGTAGTAGGGCAGGGCAAGCTTCGCCTCATCACTGTCCCTTCTCAGGAGCCTCTCCAGGGACGACAGATCATATCCTTTCTCACACCAGGTTTTGATGAAATGCCCCACCTCGTCGTCCTCGCTCGTGACAACGGGGGTCGGAGGTGGTCCAGGCAGGAAGGAGGGGGGTATCAGGTCGGTGTTGTTCACCTCCGATCGGGGGAACAGCTCGCGAACCTTCCGCAGCGGAATCTCGGTCTGGAGCGATATCTTGGCCTCCGGGAAAACGGAGTCCTCCCATAGGAATTCCACGGCCTTCCTTCCCATGTAGACCCTGCCCCCCCCTCCGTTCTCGTCCCATTCGTGGACGTATACGGAGACCTCAGGCTGCCCCATCTCGAAGGCCACGATGCCCTCCGATCTCATCCCGTCCATTGCCAGGTACACCCTGAGGTAGCCTATGAA
>CAZQLP010000013.1:0-24890 GCA_964594225.1 uncultured Methanomassiliicoccales archaeon | reverse complement strand
AGCAGCCTGTTGTACTTGGATGTCCTCTCGGCCCTCGCCGGCGCACCCGTCTTCACCTGACCGGACTGAAGGGCCACGACGATGTCCGCTAGGGTCGTGTCCTCCGTCTCCCCCGATCGGTGGCTCACCACCACATTGTAGCCTGCCTCGAAGGCGATCTTCGCGGCCTCGAACGCCTCGGTGATCGTCCCTATCTGGTTCACCTTGAGCAACAGGGCGTTCCCCGCCCCCATCTTGATGCCTCTCCGTACCCTCTCCGGATTGGTCACGAAGATATCATCGCCAATCAGCTGCACCCTGTCCCCCATCCTCTCCGTCATCTGGGCCATGGTATCGAATGCCTCCTCGTCTACCGGATCCTCTAGGCTCACAAGTGGGAAGCTATCGATCAGATCCTCGTAGTAGTCCACCATGCCAGATGAATCGAGGACCTTCCCGTCCACGGTGTACCTGTCCTCCGCGAAGAACTCGCTCGCCGCGGCATCCAAAGCCAGCGACACGTCCTTTCCCGGTTGGTACCCCGCTATCTCGATCGCCGACATGATGGTCTCCAGGACCTCGGGCGCCGTGTCCAATGGAGGCGCGAAACCTCCCTCGTCGCCCACGTTGACAGCGCCCTTTCCATACTCCTTCCTGAGAATGGATTTTAGGTTGTGATAGACCTCCACCCCCATCCTGATGGCCTGAGAAAAAGTCCCCGCTCCAGCGGGGACGATCATGAACTCCTGGATCCTTAGGTCACTGCCCGCATGCTTACCGCCGTTGATGATGTTGAGCATTGGCACGGGAAGCACCCTGCTCCCGGGTCCCAGGTGCTCGTGCAGCTCCACCTTCTTCACCATGGCCCCTGCATGGGCGCATGCCATTGAGACCGCGGTCATGGCGTTACCTCCCAGATTGGACTTGTTGGGCGTTCCGTCCAGGTCGATCATGGCCCAGTCCAGCCCTTCCTGATCGGTCACATCCATTCCCATGAGAAGATCCGCGATCACCCCCCTCACTTTCCCGACCGCCTTCTGCACGCTCTTGCCCATGAAGGCCCTGCCTCCGTCCCTGAGCTCCACCGCCTCATAGGTCCCGGTGGAGGCACCGGAGGGGGCGATCCCCCTTGCCCTCACCGATCTGGCGTGAACCTCCGCCTCCACGGTTGGATTGCCCCTGGAATCCAGTACCTGTCTGGCCCATACCTTGGTGATCTCGTTGTCTCCCATGTAATTCCCCTTGAGAATAGAGTGCCGTCAATGCTCAGGTTCCTGAGGCCTCTCCACATCGGCCATATAGTCCAGGGTGTCGATGATCTCCATGTTCCTCTCCAGAAGGGCCATTTCCCTGATCTCGAGTATCCTGGGGTCGATGGATATCAGGAGCCTGGACTTGTGTTCCATCACCCCCTCCGAGATGTGGTGGATCATCCGGAGCACCTTCTCGAAGTCGTTGTTGACGATCAGGAACTCCACACCATCTATGAGGATTATGCTCTCCTCGCTTTTCTCCACGAATCGGATGATCGTGTCGCTGAGTATCCCGATATTGGTCGGGTTGACGTATACCCTCCCCACCTTGTTACTGAGCCAAATGATGGGGGTCTTCTCAAGACCCCACTTCGTCCTGATGGTCCCGGGGTGCTGTCTGGTGATGCACAGGCCCTGGATCTCATGGGTCACCTGGTCCACGAATATCTCGAATGACCTGGTGGGTTTCTTCTCCTTCACCACGTATCCGAAGCCCTTTCGGACGGTGTACTTAATTGCAGAGGGGTCTACCCTCTCCTTCCCGATTGGGGCGAGCTCATCATTCCTGGACTTACCCAGTATCCTGGATAGGAAACCCGGTTTCTTCTCCTTCACCACCACGATCTGTTGTTCTGGGACCTTCATCGGTGCATCATCCAGGGCCGATCTCAACCTCTCGGAGAGGTCACGATTGCTGAAAGGCTTCCTTATGTACCCGGTCACCACGTCCTGCAGACCGAATATGTCAGTGCCCACATCGGTGGTCGCGGTTAGCATCATAACCTTGATGCTGTCCGTCAGTCCCATCTCCTTGAGCTTCCTGAGAACGCTCCAACCGTCAATATCCGGCATATTGATATCCAGGAGGATCAGATTGGGACGCTCTTCATCCAGCTTCGACAGGCAATCCTCGCCTCCGGAAGCGGTGATGGACTGATAGCCATTGCTAGTCACCAGTTCGGAAACCATCTCGAGTACGTCCTCGTTATCATCGACGATCATTACCTTCTTCATTCAACTCACTTTCACAGGGTATCTATACCTCGCACTCAATCAGTAAATGGGTCATTCAAAGATAAAGTTGACGTCCAGATTCTATATGTTCGTGAGGAAAAGATGGGCATTCATCCTGGAAATGATTGAGAGCTGATGAGAAGAAGGAGCGAGATCGGGTCTAGGTCTTGCGACTCTCTTTTGCCTTGGGCCTAAGATTGGTATAACCGCACTTCCTGCACCTGGTTGCCTTGGGGGGATTCCTAGCATTGCAGCGCATGCATATCTTCTTGTTGAGAAGCCTCTCATCGGCTTCCTTGAAACGTGCCACTGTACCACACTCAGCCCCTTGAATAAGAAGGTCATATAAATATGTTGGCGCTTGAGCCACTACTCAGCGCCGAGGTTGTGGCCCACCAGCACCAGGTGGGCGAGAAGGGCCTCCAACTGTATCCGCTCATTGCCCCCCTCTACCATTCGGAACTCCACCTCGCCGCTCTTGTCGATGAGCTTAACCTTCTCTATATCCGGTATGCCCAGGTCGAAGAAGGTCTGATGGATCTGTTTGATGATGTCCTGACCCGACAGCCCGTAGGTTATCATGATCTCGTCCAGAATGGTCCGGGCCTCGATGAAATCACCAGACAGGGCCGTCTCCAGAAGGGATCTCACCTCCTCTGGCCTGGCGGTACCCGTGGTCTGATACACGACATCGATGCTTATGGTTTCTCCCAGTGATGCCGCCACCTGAAGGGAGTTCACGGCCTTCCTCATGTCCCCCTGGGCGACGTGTACCAATGCTTCCATGGCCTCATCCGTGATCTCCACATCCTCATCCACCGAGATCTTCCTGAGATAATCGATAATGGCCTCCTTGGAAAGTGGACGGAACCTGAACACCGCACACCGCGATTGTATGGGATCAATGATCTTGGAGGAGTAGTTGCATGAGAGCACGAAACGGCAGATGTGGCTGTAGCGCTCCATGGTCCTCCTCAGGGCGGCCTGGGCGTCGGATGTGAGAGCGTCCGCCTCATCCAGGAATATTATCTTGAATCCCGCCCCGCCTATGGGCGAGGTGCGTGCGAACTCCTTGATCTTTCCCCTGACCACATCGATGCCCCGCTCATCCGAGGCGTTCAGCTCCAGGAAGTTCTGCCTCCATTCCTCGCCGAAGAGTTCCTTCGTCATGGCCAGGGCACAGGTGGTCTTGCCCGTTCCCGCTGGACCGGCGAAGAGCAGGTGTGGGAGATTGCCGTGATCCGCGTATGCCTTCAGTCGCTCGATGATGTCCTCCTGGCCCACTACCTCCCTGAGCAACCTGGGCCTGTACTTCTCTGTCCATAGCTCCCTCATTTGAACCCTCTTCGCTCTATGGAATATAAGGTAATAATCATTTTGCATGGGTGTGCAGAAACTGCCAAGAAACTGCCACCGGAAAAGATTAAGAATCATTCCCCCCTAATCCTGCTGTGGTCAGCTGTAGCAGGTGCTCCCAGAAAGCCGTTACCTTCATTAGATACAGCGGGACTCACCTCTGCCACCGTCATTTCGTCGAATACCTGGAGAAGAGGGTAAGGAAGGAGGTGAGAAAGCAATTGACCATCATTCCACCCATGGTTGTGGCAGTGGCGGTCTCCGGCGGAAAGGACAGCTCTGTGACCCTCGCCCTGCTCAACAGGATACTGAAGGATAGAAAAGACGTGGAGATACACGCCATAACCGTTGATGAGGGCATCGCGGGCTACCGCCCACCCAGCCTGGAAAGGGCATTGAAGCTCTCGAGCAGACTTGGCATCCCCCATCATGTCATCTCATTCCAGGAGGAGTTCGGAGAGGACATGGACTCCATCTCACCCCACGTGGGAGAAAAGACGCCCTGCACATTCTGTGGAGTGCTCAGAAGGAAATGTCTCAACGTGAAGGCCAGGGAGATTGGGGCTGACGTACTTGCAACGGGGCTAAACCTCGACGACACTGTCCAGTCCATCATGATGAACTTCACCCGGGGAGACGTGGAGAGATTGGCCAGGTTGGGACCGCATGGCAAGGTTCAACCAGGACTGATACCGAGGATTCAGCCCCTGAGGACGATACCGGAGAAGGAGTCCTACCTATACGCGATACTCGAGGGCATCGGGTTCTCAGACGGTACCTGCCCGTACTCGGACCCCGCGTTAAGGAACGACTACCGAGAGATGATAGACACATTGGAGTACCGGAGCCCGGGCTCGAGGTTCTCCATACTGGCAAGCTACGATACCATTACCCCACTTCTAAGGCAGAAGTACCCTCCAGCGGAGCTGAGAATATGCGCCTGCGGCGAGCCCTCCCTTGGAGAGATATGCAAGGCCTGCGAGCTGCTTGAACTGGTGAAGGAACGTCAGACGAACTCGTGATACCCGTAAGCGTTGTGATCCTCATTGAAACAGAACTTCACGGTGGTGAAGTCCTTCTTCAGGGTCTTGACGTCCTCCTTCACAGAGCTGACATCCTCCTTCATGACAACCACCCTGTGAATGAGCTCGGCAACCTCCTTCATCTCGCTCTCTCTCATCCCCACCCTGGTCAGTTCCTGGGAACCAAGCCTGATGCCCGATGGGTTGACCGAGCTCGTGTCCCTGGGAAGGAGGTTCTTATTGGTGATGATGTTGGCGTCCTCCAGGTCCTTGGATGCGATGACGCCGCCTCCGTGCCCGGATACGTCGACCGCGATGGTGTGAGATTCCGTGAAGCCTCTGTGGGCACACAGCACGTTCATTCCAAGCTCGTGAAGTTCCTCACCCAGAGCCTTGGCGTTCCTAATGGTCTGATCGGCGTACTCCTCACCGAATACCTCCATCTCTGCGAGGGTCACCGCCAACGCGGCCATGGCATGGAGGTGATGGCTGCTGGTGACCCCGGGGAAGGCGGCCTTGTTGAGCTCCTTCTCCATCTTGTCGTCGATGTTGTGGGCAAGCAGGATACCATGATTCGGTCCGGGAAAGGTTTTGTGGGTACTTGACGAGATCACGTCACATCCCTCCCTGAAAGGGTCCTGGAACCTCTTGCCCGCTATGAGTCCCAGTACATGGGCCGCATCGTACCACACCGTGGCATCGATCTCCTGGAACGTGTCCTCCAGCTCCTTGATCGGTGTGGGAAAGAGGAAGACGGAAAGACCGAACTGGCAGATCTTGGGTCTCTTCTCCAGGAGCATCTTTCGTGTGGCGTCCACATCGATGTTCATATCCTCCTCGTTGAACGGATAGTTGATCGATTCGACCCCCCTGAGACCAAAAGCACCGAACCTCGCGGTGGAGATGTGCGCGCCCTGGGCAAGAGCTGAACTGGACACGAGATCGCCGGGCTTGGTCAATGCGAAAAGGATGGCGAGGTTCGCCACCGTTCCAGAGATAGACCTCACGTCAGCGAAATCGCAGTCGAATATCCTTCGGGCCAGCTCAAGGCACCTGATCTCCACCTTGTCGACGTAGATGTTTCCCATGTAGTAGCGTTTCCCGGGCATTCCCTCCGCGTATCTGCCGTGAAAGTCTGAAATCATCATCTCCTTTGCAAGCGGGCTCATCACGTTCTCGGAGGCGATCATGGGAAGCGACTCCTCGAACCACCTATTGTGGGCCCGTACCTGTTCCCGTATCCAGAAAGCGTCTTCTTTCATGGGCTATCGGCCATGACATCATCAATCGAATTATAAAAGTTGTCGGATTTTATGGAAGGAACGGTTCCTGCATCCAGGTCCGATGCTGGAAGGTCAGAGCATCCTCCGCTTGAGTTCCCCTATCGACTCCACGGGAAGGGGGTCAACACCGTTCAGCATAGCCAAGTAGTAGGAGACGAGGTCCCCGAGCACTATTGCTGATATCAGGTTCTGGATCCTAGAGGGGCCGTCAAAGTCGGCCACAAGAGGCCTCTTCCCTCCCTCCTCGAGCGACCCGATGGTCAAGGACATGATATCTGAGACCGATGGGTTGTCCGTGGCGGCCCTCAGGAACACCGGGCGGCAGAGAGTGTGAAGGGATCCCTCCATCCATCCGACGATATGGTTGTGGTTGCACTCGGGTACCTCTCCGGTGAAGGCCATCATCTTGGAGTTCTCGTTCATCTGCGTGTGCCACCTTAGCGCGGCGGAGCGCATCTCGCTGGCGGCATAAATCACGGGCACGGTACCCCGCAGGTCCATGGCCAGCCGTTTTGCGGGATTGATCTCGACGGGAACCTCGACCGAGATGGTCGATTGAAGCTGCTTCAGCGAGGAGATGAGATCATTCAACTGGGTGGCCACAAACATTACCCCGGCCTCCTCCAGGACACGGGCGGTGGAACCCAGCAGGAATCCGAGTGCCGCCCTAGGCTGAAAGCCAGTCGGGACCTCGACGATCGGCACACCGTTCTCCTTGCAGAGCTTCCCAAGCCTTCCACCGGAGCTGACTGCGACGAGCTGGATATCGGAATCGAGGGCCTTCTCGAAAATTGTGAGCACCTCTCTCGTGTTCCCGGAATAGCTTACCGCGATCAAAAGGGTGTCCTCACCCACCCATCCAGGAAGGTCCATTCCCCTCACGACCGACATGAACCTATCGGATTCCCTCATCACGCAATCGGCGAGTATGTCGCCGCTGATGGCGGATCCTCCCATGCCACATAGGCAGATCCCCCTTCCCGAGAACTCGATATCCACGTCGGAGAACAGGGCCGATGAGAGGTGATCGGGGAACCCCATGATCTGCTCGAGCATGTTCCCCCTGTCGATTCCTGCCATTGCCACGGGGTCATCCAGAATGATGCTCATGAATATCCAAAGGTTGCGACTCGTTATATCTGTTTCATAAATAATACCGATATTGATAACCGATTCGGCACCTCAATCGGGTGAGGCATTAACTTATACAATTATTCCTGTACTTGCGGAATACCTTTTATATTAGTTACTATTGCCAGATTGGCGAGGGAAATGATGACCAAGCTCGAACAGGCCCTGGATGATCTTAGAGACGGTAAGATCGTTCTGGTATACGATTCCGATGACAGAGAGATGGAAACCGACATGGTCATCGCCTCCGAGAAGGTCACCCAGGATTCCATCAGGACGCTCCGCAGGGATGCGGGGGGCTTGATCTGCACCACCATTCACGCGGACATCAGCGACCAGCTCGGTCTACCGTTCCTCGCCGATGTGTTCTCGTCGGTCGTGGAGAAGTACCCTGTAATGGGGTACCTCACCCCCAACGACATACCGTACGACACCAAGTCCGCTTTCTCCATCACAATCAATCACCGGAAGACGTTCACTGGCATCACAGACCATGACAGGGCCCTCACCATATCGGAGTTCACCAAGCTCGCCTCCCACGCCATGGACCATTCAAACGGATGGGCCATGAAGGAGATGGGAATGAACTTCAGGGCCCCTGGTCACGTGATTCTGCTCAACACATCCAAAGATCTCCTGATCAAGAGGAAGGGGCACACTGAACTCTCAACATCGCTGGTGATGATGGCAGACCTGGTCCCCTCCGCGACCATCTGCGAGATGATGGGGGATGACGGGAGAGCTCTCTCCAAGGAAAAGGCCAAGGAGTACGGTGATAGGTACGGACTCGCCTTCCTAGAGGGGAAGGAGGTCGTAGAGGCCTGGAACAGGTGGAAGGGTGAGTGAGATGGTCAGGGTGATGGCGTCCGGTGTGTTCGACATCCTTCATACTGGGCATATCCACTACCTGACAGAAGCGAAGAAGTTGGGCGATGAGCTTCATGTGGTTGTGGCCACCGACTCCACGGTGCGAAAGAAGAAGCACGAGCCCATAACCCCTGAGGGAATGAGACTGGAACTGGTGAGGAATCTCAAGCCCGTTGACCGCGCCTACCTGGGAAGGGAGGGAGACATCTTCGACATCGTGAGGGAAATCAAACCCGACATCATCGCCCTTGGATATGATCAGCACTTCGAGGAGGAGAAGCTGACCATGGAGCTCAAGAAGATCGGTCTGAATGTTCGAATCCTGCGCGTCTCACAGTTCGATCACGACCTGAACGGAACCAAGAAGATCATCCAGAAGATTGTGGACTGGTATACCTTCAAGAAGAAGATCGATAAGGAAGAGGGTTAGAGGATGAAACTCATCGGAGTCGTGGACACCACATTCGCCCGCTATAACATGGGATCGGCGGCAGTCGATGAGCTCAAGTCCTTAGGTACCGGCTTCAAGATCATCAGGAGGACTGTTCCGGGCATCAAGGACCTGCCGGTGGCCGCGAAGAAACTGGTGGAGGAAGAGGAATGCGATATCGCCATGGCCCTGGGCATGCCAGGGAAGGCGGACATTGACAAGATCTGTGCCCATGAGGCCTCTCAGGGGCTCATCAAGGCGCAGCTGATGACCAATAAACACATTATCGAGGTCTTCGTCCACGAGGACGAGGCCGAGGACGAGAAGACCCTCGCCTGGTTGATGGACAGAAGGGTGAGGGAACATGCCCGCAACGTTTACGATCTCCTGTTCAGGCCCGGGGAGCTGGTGAGGAACGCCGGTATGGGGCTGAGGCAGGGATTCGAGGACGCGGGCCCAGTGATAGGAGGAAAGAAGCATGGCTAAGTACAAGGTGGGAATCGTGGTCTCGGAGTTCAACTTCGACATCACTTCCATGATGCTGGAGAGGGCCATCTCGCACGCCGAGTTCCTCGACGTGGAGGTGTCTAAGATAATCAAGGTACCAGGGGTGTTCGACATGCCCCTTGCGATCAAGAAGCTCGTCTCCGATGAGAACATCGATGGTGTGGTGACCCTGGGCTGCGTGATCGAGGGAGAGACAGAACATGACCAGATCGTGATACAGCAAACCTCCAGGAAGATTACCGATCTATCGGTCGAATCGGGGAAGCCCGTTACCCTGGGAATCAGCGGACCGGGCATGACCAGGCTCCAGGCCGAGGACCGTATAGAGAAGGCCAGGGACGCCATGGAATCCTGCGTGAAGCTGCTGAAGAGGCTCCACTAAGAGTCCACGATCTTGATCTTCCGAGAGTCAATTCACCATTTGGAGAATATCGAACGCCGTATCGGACACTGCTTCAATGCGTTGGAGTAAATCTTGCATTTCATCCTGTCAAGGCATCTGAGACATGTATCAAACTCCTTGGTCTCTAGGCACTTGTGGATGGCGCAAAGTGAAGTTAGCTTGTTCTCCGGGGAGCAGCCCTCGCACTTGCCGTATTCTCTTAGAATACATTCTGAGCACGCATACCCGCAGCCGCTTATCCACATAATGGCATACTATGTTACGATGCCCTAATAGTCTTTTCTTGGCTACAGGCAACGCGTCCTCATGAACACGTCAAGACGATCGAAGGCCCTTTCCTGCACCCCAAGGGGAGGAAGGGTAACGGATCTGAAATGTCCCTGGCCGTGATCCGGGTCAAAGCCTGATCCTGGCACCAGGACCACGTGTGCCTCCTTGAGGGCGTCCATGACGAACTCCCTGTCGTCCTTCCACACGTCGCTCTCTATTCTTGGGAAGATGTAGAAGGCCGCCTTAGGCCTGACCGCAGACAGGCAGGGCATCTCGCTAAGCCTCTTCCATGCGTAACGGGATCTCTCCTGAAGAGTCCTCCTGTACCCATCCAGAAAGGATGAATCGCCCTTCAATGCCTCGGCGGCGGCAACCTGGCATGGTGCGTTCGCAGAGATGCGGAGGCCTAGCTCCCTCACTATGCCGTCTCTTACCTCGTCCAACCTGCCCGCCTCGTCCACGATTGACATCCATCCTACCCTCCACCCGGGGACCAGGTACGACTTGGACATCCCGTTGAACATTATCACGGGTATGTCCTTGGCGAGGGTGGTGGGGGAGATGTATTCCCCATCGAAGGTGATGAGGTCGTAGATCTCGTCCGAGATCAGCACCAGGTCGTGTTCCCCAGTGATGTTCACCAGCTCATCAAGCGTCCTGCGGTCGTAGACCGCCCCGGTAGGGTTGTTGGGATTGATGACCACTATTGCCCTGGTCTTCTCGTCGATCTTCTTCCGTAAATCATCTAGGTCGGGCTGCCATTCGTTCTCCTCGTCCGTTCGATAGTGGACGGGTTTCCCCTCGTAGAATTTGATGAAGAGGCTGTAGGGCGGGTATCCTGGACCCGGAAGAAGGATCTCCTCCCCCGGTTTCAGCAGTGCGGCCATGGTCATCTGCAGAGATTCCGTGACGCCCGCTGTGATGTACACGTCTTCTGGGCCGATATCCAGCTTCTTCTTTCTCGCGTCCCTATCGGCAACGGCCTCCCTGAGCTCCCACTGGCCCTCGGTTTCTGTGTAGCCGTGGTCGGAGATCTCCGTTGCCCTGCATAGCGCCTCCTTGAGCTCACTCGGAGTCTCGAAGTCGTACTTGTTCGGATCCCCGATGTAGAGCTTGATGACGTCGATCCCCTTGGCCTCCAGCTCCCTCATGGGAAACACTATATCTGCGATTGCGTAGTCGATGTCCAGCACGCGTCTGGTCGCCCTCATGACCCCCTCACCCGATCTCCATCCAATGAAGCGATGGTGTTGATGACTTGCGATCTTCGGAATGGTCGCATCATTATCTCGTTGCTGTGCAATGTATAAATAGATGCTCTCCCACTCGGTGCCCGAATGGGAGCTATTAGACTGGGTAAGATACTTCTCAGATGGTGCGATACGTGCGATCTCCCCCTGCTGGAGGAGGGGAGATGCGGCATCTGCGGTTCCGAGGGGAGACGAGTGGATATGACGCCTCCAGGTGATCCCAGGCCAGCGTTCCCGGAGGACATCGCCAGGATCAGGAGTCTAATCGATTCACAGTTCGGAGAGGGGTCCGGTGTCCGGGTGATCCCAGAGGGGAGAATCGCGCTCCTGAACAAGGTTCCAGCACTTGACAGGATGGACGAGATCATCCTTGGTGGAGAGGTCGTAGGAGCGATAAGGTTCGACATGGATCTCAAGTGGAGGTTCATCATGCGCATGTGCTCCGCCTCAGCCATACAGGGTGAGGCATCCAGGGGGACTGTGGTGGCTGACATCGGGGCCGTGGAGCCCATTATCAGCGGAAAGAACCTCATGGCACCCGGGGTAACGAGGGCATCGGAGGGTATCGAGTCAGGGGACGAGATCATGATACTGGACCCGGACGGAAGGGCCATCGCGACAGGTACCGCCCGCATGTCCTCAGTTGAGATGATGGATTCTCCCAGGGGGGTCGCGGTGAAGACCAGGTGGACCGGTGAGCCCTCTGACCCTGTGATAGCATCGAACTTCAACACGTTGGAGGACGTGGTAAGGGGCAATCAGCACTTCATCGATGAAAGGGTGGAGGAGGCAATCAGTTTCGTGAGGAGGACCATGGAGCGGAACTCCCTTTCGACCGTCGTATCGTTTTCAGGGGGAAAGGATAGCCTGGCCTGCGCCCTGATAGCCATGGACGCCGGGCTTAAGCTTCCACTTCTATTCGTGGACACAGGCCTGGAGTTCCCCGAGACCGTGGAATACGTGAACAATTTCGCATCTGAGAATGGTCTTGAACTCATCATTGGATCCGCCTCGATGGGGACGTTCATGGAGGGCGTCGAGCGCTTCGGTCCGCCGGGCAGGGACTTCAGATGGTGCTGCAAGACGAATAAACTGGGCCCAACAGTAAGAGCCATAATGGAGAACTTCCCGGATGGCGTGCTCTCGTTCATAGGTCAGAGAAGGTACGAATCGGAGAGTCGGTCAGAGAAACCCAGGGTCTGGAGGAACCCATGGGTACCCGGTCAGGTGGGGGCCGCTCCCATCCAGCACTGGACCTCGATGCATGTGTGGATCTACATATTCTCAAAGGGGGCCAGGTACAACCCATGGTACGAAAGGGGCCTGGACAGGATAGGTTGCTATCTCTGCCCAGCTTCGGACCTGGGTGAGCAGGAACTCGTTGAGTCCAAGAGCGAGGAGTTCCGCAAGTGGAAGGCCTCCCTCTATCGGTACGCGAAGGAAAGAGGGCTCCCCCTGGAATGGGTGACCCATGCGCTTTGGAGATGGAGAAGGGTCCCTGGATCGGTGAGACAGGAGCTGTCAAGATTCGACGTTTCCCTGGAGAGCAGGCGACTGAATATGAACTCAGTTGTCGAATTGAGGATGGATCGCTCCCTCGTATCCGATGACGAGCCTGCCGCCGAAGGCAGATTCAGCCCTACCCCCGACCTGGAGACGATGGAGAATCTCCTGAACATGATGGGAGAGGTGCACCGCAGCGGGTCCATCCTCAAGGTCGATGGGGCAAGGTTGGAAGGGGACCGGGTAACTATCGATTCAGAGGATGCCGATGAAATCGCTCTGATCTCGAGTCTTCTCCTGAAGATCGCCCGAAAGACAGCCGGGTGCGTGGGATGTGGTATCTGCCTTGGCAGATGTGAACGCGGTGCTCTCCACCTTGAAGGTGGAAGGGTCATGATAACGGAGGAGCTATGCGTTCACTGCGGGGATTGCATCGAGCCCTGTCCGGCCCTCACCTTCGGCTATGTTGAGTTCGAATTCTAGGGCCATCGCTCCATCCTTGAGATAATATCCCTGTATCTCAGCGGACGAAGTCTATTCCGGTGTCGTCATCCTGGTGATATGAAGTACCCTTGGGGTACGATGATTGAATGGACATCTCCGTCTCGTCAAGAGGCTGGGTAATATCCTCGTATCCACCTCCAACCAGGTACTTGGATTTCGCCCCGGTGATTATGAGCAGCATCCTGATGACGCCCTGCTGCTCGGGTTCCACAGAACATCCCCAGATGATCCTGGCTCGATCGGACATCCTGCTGGACACTATGTCGGCGGCCTTCTCTGCCTCGCTGACGGTCATATCCGGTCCCCCGACAACCCTAATCAAAGCGCCCTGCGCGTCCTTGAGGTCTATCTCACCAAGCAGTGGCGATGAGAGGGCTTCATTCACCGCCACGGTGACCCGATCATCCTCACTGTCATCGGCCTCACCTATTCCAACGAAGGCAACACCACCTTCCTTCATGATCGTCTGGATATCGCTGTAATCAAGATTGACCAGTCCAGGTTTGGTTATGATCTCGGTGAGTCCCTTCAGCGTTTGCATCAGCACCTCATCGGCCACCTTGAACGCGGCGTCGACGGGCAACTTGGGTACAAGCTCGAGCAGCTTGTCATTGGGAATGACAATGGTAGTATCGCAGAGCATGCGAAGCCTGTTCAGTCCCATCAGAGCGTTCTCCATCCTAAGGGCGCCCTCCGCCTTGAAAGGGAGCGTTATCACTCCAAGTGTGAGGGCCCGAAACTGCTCCTTGGCTATCCGAGCGACGTAATGGGCGGAACCCGTTCCAGTACCCCCGCCCATGCCGGCCGTGATGAACACTATGTTCGCACCGTTGAGGAAATCCCGAATCTCCATGTCATTCTCCCTGGCGGCCTGCTCTCCAACCTGAGGTAAGGCCCCTGCACCAAGTCCTCTGGTCAGGGTCCTGCCGATCATGATCTTCCTTGGAGCCCTGATTGTAAGCAGGTGCTTAGCGTCCGTGTTAAGGGCGCAGAGCTGAGCGCCGTCGATTCCGGCATCAACGCACCTGTTTATCGTGTTCGAACCGCCGCCTCCACATCCAACGATCTTTATACAGACGTCGAGCTGTTCCGCGATCGATCTGAGCTCGGCATCAACGTTGGAAGCGTTGGAATCCAAAGGTGGTTCGGATTCCCTTTCAATCGTCTTGGCCTTCTGTTCCTCGTAGTCCGCCAAGGCATTTCTAACTAATGAATTAGGCAAAGATGCATCCCTCCAGTTGGGCAAAGATGAGGCATCGGATATAAACATATCGTGTGGCCAGTAATTTTCAGAAAAGGTGATCTAGAGGTCATCGTCAATCGGTGATGAGTATCTTCATCACGATCTCGGGCCATAGGACCACATGGATGCTGGGATCCTCCTCGAAACGCTTGAAGTTCTCCTGATAGATATCCTCAACGGCCTCGGGCATCAGGGCTCCCGCCAGCTTGAGGCAGACAATGCCCACGATGTAAAAGGCGAAGATGGCCGAGGGATCCTTCTGATCAAATCTCTCCTTCATCTCCTCGATGAAGAAGTCCCTGAAGTCCTCCCCCAGGTATGTGTTGAGAGTATCAAGCGCATCCTCCTCTTTTCCAGATATGGTGGCCGAGGTGACCATGTCCATGAGATCCTGGACCGAGGTGAGAAGCCAGACGTCGATACCGGTGACGTCAGATGGATTCATCATGGGCCTCTCATCCAGCACATCCTGCAGCAGCTTTCCCATCCATGTGAGCTGGTTGAGGATCGTGGACTCCATCGCCCTCCTTTCTACGATCTCCCGGGTCTCGTCGTATGTCCTGGTCTTGCTTGCCTTAATGGCCTTCTTCAGGGGCTCCTCGATGTTTCCAGGATAGACACCCATCCTTGTGAGCTCAGGGGCCATCTTCAGGACGTCGATCAAGTAACTCTTCAGGTGCTCCACGCTGCGGAGACGGTGCTTGACGAAGTCGAGGCAGGTGGCGATGTCCTTCACCGCGTCCAGGGTCCTCCCCTCTAGGAAATCGTCCTTGGAGACGTTCGCGAGGGAAACGATGTCGTCCACGGGTATACCCTTCTTCCTGGCCAGAGCCACGAGCACCATCGTCTGTTCCAGAAAGGAGACGTATGTGGTGGGGTGGAATCCAAGATGCTCCCTAAGGAATTGGAAAGCGTTCCTCCTGATATCCCTATCTGGATGGAGTATCACCTCTAGGAGTGATGCCATAAACTTCCTCTCCCTCACAAGCTCCATAAGGGTGTCGTTCACGCTGTTGACCACCTTGACGTCACTGTCGCAGGAGTTTGTGAGGAGTACCATCATGACCAGCTCTGCGTCACCTTCCGCATACTGGATCATCTTACTCTGCATGAAGAGCCTCTCGGCGGGGATGGGGGAGTGAAAGGACTGGAGCATCTCTTTCTCAATGCGGAGCGCCTCCTTCCTTCTACTCTTGCTCACCATGAGGCTCTTGAGCTTTCTCTCTGCCATCTGACCAACGAAACCTACACCAAACTGAGTACAAGTATTTTGCCACAACGGAATAACAAATAAAAGTCATCTGGAATCCCAATGATCGACATCGGAATCGAAAGTGGTTGGTGACAGCACCTGATCCTGGAAGATTCATTTCCATGCCACTTCAAGCGGATGGGGGAGCCTCCCCAGAAAAATGACATATCCAGTATCGTAATCCATCATGAAAACCTTTTTATTCTCTTGACCCAATCATGTATAAAATCCTCGGGAAGGGCGTGGGTTAACATGGCTGAATGGTCTAAGGTAAGCGATATTTTGGATGAGATTCGCGGGCTTGAATCCGTTCTTGACGTGTCCCTTGTCTCGAGGGGTGGCATGTATGTTATGGGTGACCCGCCTTCCGGTGTTCATCAGGAGACCTATGCCGCCATGGTCGCAATCATCATGGGAGCGGCGGAGACCACGTCATCAGAGCTCAAGGATTCGCTATACAACATCATAATGTGCCTTGGCGAGAGGAATCTGGTCCTGGTCAATGTGGGATCGAGGTACATGATGACGATCGCACTGCTCCCTGATAGCGACGTTGGGGAAATACTCAGCCAAACCAAGGAGAAGATAACCCAGCTCCAGAAGAACCTCTAGAGCCTCTTCATTCCACGGTGAAGCCACAGACCAATGCATTTCTTACCGTATGCGAACGAGCTACTGAGAGGTCTGCCGCTGCCCCCCAATTCGGTCCTTCCTTCTAGGATTGCCCTCACCAGGTCATCCGCGCTCCGGCAGTCATCGGGGAACACCGTGAATGCTTTTCCAATCCTCTCTTGGGTGTGGGCATCGCTTCCACCTGTCATAGGGAGACCCAATTCTCGCGCTAGATCAAATGCCCTCCGGTTACCCCCCTCCAGGGATTGTCCGTTCCTAGCTTCTATGGCATCGAAGCCTGCCTCCCTAACCACCCTTTCCCCCAACCCCGACCATAACCGATAGGGATGAGCGGCCACGGCTATCCCCCCATTCTCATGTATGAGGGCAATGGTCTCCAGAGCCGATAGATCCCTCTCCACCTCCTTTGTCACGTTGTAGGCGAGAATGTGACCTTGACTGGAGGTCACCTCAATGGCCGGGAGGACGATGATGTCCGGGTCGATTTCCAGCGCCTCCCTCGTCCCCTCCAAGGAGTTATGGTCAGCTATGGCGACCGCGCCCAGACCGTAATCTCGGACCCTTTCCAACACCTGCCCGGTGGTCTGATCGGCATCCCCCGAATGTACGGTGTGGATGTGGAGATCCGCCTTCATCTGATCCTTGCCCCGCTGCCGATGTCCCTGTCAGTGGTGATGGCCACATTTCCCTCGGTGAACAAGGGCAATGCGCCTTTGGAATCCTTGGAGGGCAGGAAAACCGCTACCTTCTCCGGAATATCAAGCTCAGCAGGTACCCTGAGGGAGATCTCTCTCCCGATGTCCCCCCTCTCATCTTCCACACCAGCGATCATGAGTATGAGATCCTGGAATCCCTGGATGTCCAGCCTCTTCCCTGAGGGGTCCATGCCGCTGTTCACCCTGTCCCCAGGTTGGGTCACGCCGGCGGGGGTGAGCAGAACGACATTATCATCCATGTCTGCCGCGAGGAGCATTCCCTGGGACTTGATGCCCCTCAGCTTGGCGGGTTTTAGGTTGGACACTACCACGATCCTCTTTCCTTGAAGTTCATCCTTGTCGTAGTGGTCCTTGAGCCCAGCGACGAGCGTGATCCTCCTTCCTATGTCGACCTCCAGCACCAGCAGCTTGTCTGCGTCGGGATGATCTCTTACAGACATCACTTCACCGACCCTGAGGTCCAGTTTTTCGAAATTCTCGAACATTCTATCCTCCTTCCTGATGATCACCTTGTTGAACAGGGGCTTCGGTCTCGTAAGGGTCTGCCCTTCCGGTATGCGCTTCTCGATCATGCCCCACCCGTCCTCATGAACGCTGCCTTCGAAGCCCATGCACGACCATAGGTTCCCGGAGGAGAACGGAAGGAACGGATAGCTCAGAACGGCCAGGGCCTTCACGATCTCCAGGTTGAGGTTCAACACGGCGCCGCAACGCTCCCTGTCCGTCTTGATGAGTGCCCATGGCGCCACGGAGTCGAAGTACCTGTTGCCGAACTGAGCCAGGTCCATCACCGCCTTGAGGGCCTTCTTGAACCTGCAGGCGGAGAGATTCTCATCCATCTCCTCCTTGGCCTCCGTGATGACCTTCATGACCTCGTTCCTCTCGCCCTCGTCGCCCCTGAATGGGGGCACTTCACTGAAGTGCTTATACGTGAAGCTGAGCACCCTGTGGTGGTAGTTACCCAGGGTCGCTACCAGTTCATTGTTGATCCTGGTCTCGAAGTCCTCCCAGGAGAAATCAGAGTCACGATTCTCGGGCATGTTCGCGGCAAGATAGTACCTTACCACGTCCGGTTCGAAGTTCTCCAGGATGCTGGGGATGTCTATGGCCAGACCCCTGCTCTTGGAAAATTTGTCCCCCTTGAAAGTGAGGTACTCATTGGCCGGTACGTCATATGCGAGGTTGAGACCCCCGTATCCCATGAGCATGGCGGGCCAGATGATGGTGTGGAACGGTATGTTGTCCTTTCCCAAGAAGTAGTAGTGTCTTACCTCCGGATCCTTCCAGAACTCCTCCCACTTGTCCGGTTCACCAATGATCCTGGACCACTCCTTTGAGGAGGAGAGGTATCCGATGACGGCCTCGAACCAGACGTAGATGACCTTGCCGTCCCACCCCTCCAGTGGGACCGGGATCCCCCACGACATGTCCCTAGTGATCGCCCTGTCCTCCAGACCATCCTCCAGCCAGATCCTGGTGAAGGTCTGGACGTTCTGCTTCCACCAATCCTTACCATTCACCCACTCGATGAGGGGCTCCTGGAAGGCGCTGAGCTTGAAGAAATAGTGCTCAGTCTCCCTGAGTTCGGGGGGGGTGTTGCAGTGGATGCATTTGGGATCGATCAAATCACCGGGCTCGAAGGTCTTCCCGCATGTCTCGCATTGATCCCCCCTGGTCTTTGAGTTACAGTTGTGGCATATGCCTTCCACGTACCTATCTGGCAGGAACTTCTGGCATTTTGGACAGTAGTACTGCATGGTCTGCTTCTTGTAGAGATATCCCTCGTCCAGCAGCCTGAGGAAGATGTCATGGACAACCTTGAAGTGACTCTCGGTGTGCGTCTTGGTGAAGAGGCTGTATGTGATCCCCAGGTCCTCTATGGACTTGAGGTTAATGCGGTGATACCTTTCCGCCACCTCCTCCGGGGTGCGTCCTTCCTTCTCCGCCCTCACGGTCACTGGGGTACCATGCATGTCTGAGCCGGAGACCATGAGAACCTGGTTGCCCTTGATCCTTTGGAATTTTGTGAAAATATCAGGCGGCAGGAGGGAACCCGCCACGTGCCCGAGGTGAATGACCCCGTTGGAATAGGGCCAAGCTGTGCATACCACGAATTTCGCCATCGATACCGATTGCGAATCGTGGAGGAAGGATATAACAGATAGGGGTCGAAGCCATTGACATCGCCATGCCAAGGAGTCTCTGGACGGGAAGGGGGAGAGCGGATTGAGGGGACTAGGAGACTTACTACGTCCAGTTCAATGATGAAATCGAAATCACTATATCACACCATTTCGTAGAGTTCACGTCATGAGCGGGAACCCGGAGGAGATGGTAAGTGGCCTGGAGCACTTCCTTAGGGAGTACCGCGGGGAGATGCTGCTTATCTCCACGGGGGCAAAGAGCTCGCCAGACACCTTCTCCATCTTTCAGAGACACTCCCACCTTTTCGATGTATTCAGCATCTCGAACCTCGGAGATTCCCTGTCAAGAGAGACGGGGGACGGAAGGAGAAGGATGTGTCTAATTCAACGATTCCTTCAGAGAAACTATCCCCAGGCCATGGTCTCGGACCACTCCGATCTCTTTCAGGAGAAGGGTGCGGCTGCGTTCCGGACCTGTGGACCTCCCCTGCGGGCCATGGAGGATGTCTTCCGAGCATCCATGGAACCCAACCGCGGTTCCAGGAGCGAGGATTGGAAGCTAAGAAACAAGATGCTGAGGGATCTCAATCCAATACTGGAGAAACGCCAGAGCGGACTCCATGAGGCCAGCATGGAGCTTGGATACGGTGGACTGGCTGAGCTCTCCCTGGATGTCAGAGGACTCGATATGAGGTGGCTCACGGAGACCCTTGACACGATCCTTGACCGTACCGAACCGATATACCTGGAGATGCTGGACACCTTTCTGGAACCAATGGCGATATCCCTGGACGAGGTCGAGAGGCACGACGTCCTTCACCTGCTCTGCGGCAGAGAGTTCGATGCTATGTTCCCCTCTCAGAGAATCTGGAACTCTCTTTCCAGGGCAGCATCCGGTATGGGAGCCGCGCTGGGTGCCTCTGAGTCAATCAGGCTCAGGAACCTCGGATGCGGGACCGCCCATTTCCTTCCGGTCGAAGTGCCGGGGGAGATCTACCTGTTCATTGAACCCAATGGGGGATTCGTGGACTACATGCGCCACTTCGAAGAGGCGGGAAGGGCTATGCAGATGGGTAGCATCTCCCCAGAGATTCCGGTGGAGTACAGGAACTTGGGGTATCCTGTCATCCAAGAGAGTTCCGCCCTGCTCATGCAGAGCATCATATCCACCCGCTCCTGGCTGTGCGCGCGGGGAGATTCGACCACGGTCGCGAGGTTCAGAAGGCTGTTCCACCTCTACCGCATATACGAGATCAGAAGACTTGCTTCCCTGCTGCTATTCGAGATGAGGATGAGCACGTCCTCCCTCACAAGCATCAAGAATCTGCACAATTCCATAATGGAGGAAAATATGCACTTCCCCTACCGCGACGAGGACTTCCTACTCGAGATCATCTCCCCGTTCAGTTCCGCGGACCGCATCCAGGGATTCATCTTCGAGGCCATGCTCAGGAAGGCGCTCCTGGAGAAGGCCGGGGAGGGATGGTGTTCCCACCCATCCACCAGAGAGACCCTCAAGGAGATATGGTTACACGGGGGAAGATACGGGCTCCCGAAGCTGGCTAACTACATCGGCTACGCCGAGTTGAACCCAGAACCGCTGGTGGAGGAAATCGAGGATCTCGCCCACCTCGTCTGAGCAATCAGTTTTAAAAGGGACTCGCCCATTGCTGAGAACATGCGGATAGCGGTGGTGCTCAAGGACCGTTGCCAGCCAAAGAAATGCAACCTTGAATGCATCAAGTACTGCCCGATGATCAGGACCGGGGTCGAGGTGATACAGCTGGGTAAGAGGGGCAAGCCCAACATATCCGAGGAGCTGTGCGTGGGATGCGGCATATGCGTCCATAAGTGCCCCTTCGAGGCCATCAAGATCATCGGCCTGCCCGATGAACTTGAGGGTGAGATCGTTCACCAGTACAGCAAGAACGGTTTCCGATTGTACCGCCTTCCCGTCCCTAAATCCGGACTGGTCACCGGGATACTCGGTCCCAACGGCATAGGGAAGAGTACTGCCATAGCCCTCCTCTCCGGAACGGATATCCCCAACCTGGGCAACTACGAGTCAGCTCCTTCCAGCGAAAATGTGCTGGAGCACTTTTCCGGAACAGAACTCCATGATTACCTGGAGGGGGTATTCGCCGGTGAGTTGCGAACCTCAATGAAACCCCAGTACGTGGACAAGCTACCGGCGGTGCACAGGGGCAATGTCCGGGAGCTGCTAGAGAACGTCGAGGAACGCATGACCGTGGACCAGGCCGCGGAGCTCCTGAATCTCAACGAGGCGGTGGACAGGGAGCTGGACCATCTGTCTGGAGGGGAGTTGCAGAGGGTGGCCATCGCCGCCAGCATCATGAAGGACGCCGACATCTACTTCTTCGACGAGCCTTCATCCTACCTAGATATCTACCAGAGAATGAAGATAGCCCGCCTGATCAAGGGATTGAGCGTGGACAGGCAGGTGGTCGTCATAGAGCACGACCTGGCCATACTTGACTTCCTGGCCGACAACGCGTATCTGGTTTACGGCTCCGAGGGGGCCTTCGGGGTGTTCGCCCATCCCAGGCAGGTCAGGAGCGCCATCAACACATACCTGGACGGCTACCTGAAGGAGGAGAATATCCGCTTCAGGGAGAGCAGGATAGAGTTCCAGACCCACCCCCCAAAGGACGGATGGAAAACCGCGTCCCTGATTGAGTACGGTAAGGTGAGCGTGGACTTCCCCCAATTCCACCTCACCGTGGAGCCGGGAAAGATAAGGATCGGAGAGTCGGTTGGTGTCGTGGGACCGAATGCCATCGGCAAGACCACCTTCGTCAAGGTGCTCGCGGGTGTGCTGGAACCCTCCGGGGGCGAGGTTGAGACCAGCGTTACCGTTAGCTACAAACCTCAATACATCACCCCGGACTTCGAGGGCACTGTTAGGGAGCTTTTCAACTGCTACGTGAAGGATATGTTCGACTCCGGGTTCTTCCAGACCGAGGTGGCGCACCCACTCACCCTGAAACACCTGCTGGAGAAGAGCGTCACTACCCTGTCGGGAGGCGAGCTGCAGAGAGTGTCGATAGCCATGTGCCTTGCCCGGGACGTGGACCTCTATCTCCTGGACGAGCCGTCCGCATATCTAGATTCAAGTCAGAGGATGAATACCGCCAAGACCATTCGGAGGGTGATGGAGAAGAGGGGGCGCTCCGCTCTCGTGGTGGACCACGACACCTACTTCCTAGACATGGTCTCGGATTCCATGATGGTCTTCTCCGGCATTCCGGGAGCGGATGGCAGGGGGAGGGGGCCCTACGACATGCGCACGGGGATGAATATGTTCCTGAGTGAGGTGGACGTGACGTTCAGAAGGGACAACGAGACACAGCGCCCCAGGATCAACAAGCCCGACTCCAGGCTGGACAAGGAGCAGAAATCTAGGGGCGAGTACTACTACTCCAGCTGAGTCCCGTCATCAGCGGCGGCGGACCTCTTCTTTCGGTAGTAGAAGTAGTAATAGAACACCAGCAGGACCGCTGCTACTACGATAAGCACCTCGAACGGCTCGAAGAACCTGATGATTGATTCCCACTCGGGACCAAGAAGGAAGCCGGCGTAGGCGAGGGCGAAGCACCACGGCGCCGAGCCGAGGATCGTGAGAATGATGAACTTCACGATATTCATCCTGCATATTCCCGCCGGGATTGAGATGAAGGTTCTCAAGACAGGGAGGAGGCGGGTGAAGAACACTGCGGAGGCGCCCCATTTCTCGAACCATCTCTCCGCCGAGTCCAGGTGCTTTTCCTGAAGAAGCACGTACCTCCCGTAGCGGAGCACGAAAGGTCGCCCTCCATAGTATCCCGCGTAGTAGGCGATCAGGGAACCCAGGGTACAGCCCAAGGTGCCTGCCACGGAGGCAATCACCCAGTCCATCTGGCCGTCGTAGGCCAGCCAACCCGCGAAGGGCATTACCACCTCGCTGGGAATCGGCAGGACCATACTTTCCAACCCCATTAGGAATATGATCCCTGGATAGCCCATTGTCAGGATGATATCCTTGATGCCGTTGACGATGAACTCGATGAGCCCCATTCCCCGGAAGGATGCGGTTGGCTGATATTTAACCTGTGTGAATATCGACCCGGATGCGGGTGAAAGGGAAAAAAATAAAGAACATGCCTTTCCTATTTAATTAAGGGGTGAGCGGCACGAAGGCTCATGAGATCTCCAAGAATGTTTACTGGGTAGGAACCATCGACTGGGACCTGAGGAACTTCCACGGGTACAGAACACCCCGAGGGAGTTCGTACAACGCCTATCTGATAACGGGGGAAAGGAACGTCCTAATCGACACGGTGAAGCATCCCTTCTTCAATCAGCTCCTGGAACGGGTGACTTCAGTGATCGATCCCACAACCATCGACCTGATCGTCAGCAATCATACTGAGATGGATCACTCCGGTTCATTGCTCAGGATGCAGGAGGTAACCGGGGCCAAGGTGATGGCCTCCAAGAATGGGAAGGAGGGACTTGCCATACACTTCCCGCAGCTGGAGGTCGAGGCGGTGAATGACCTTCAGGAGATCAGCATCGGATCCAGGACATTGAGGTTCATCAACACTCCAATGCTCCACTGGCCGGATTCCATGTTTACATTCATGGTGGAGGATGGGATACTGTTCTCCATGGACGGCTTCGGGCAACACTACGCCTCCGAGAAGAGATTCGACAGTGAGGTGGACAGATGCGTGCTCATGCGAGAGGCGGCCAAGTACTACGCCAATATCCTTATGCCATTCGGGAAGCAGTTCCTGAATACTCTTGAGAGAATCAAGGACCTTGACATAAAAATGCTCGCCTGTTCTCACGGCATCATCTGGAGGGAAGGAATAGAAGACATCATCTCTTCCTACGTGTCATGGGCCAAAGGGGAGACCAGGGAGAAGGCGGTGGTGGTATACGACACGATGTGGGGCTCGACCCATATCATGGCCGAGAACATCGCGGAGGGCATCGCGTCCAAGGGGATGGAAGTACTGGTGTTCAAGATGTCGGATTCGGATCGCAGCGAGGTCATGCAAGAGGTGCTTGACGCCAGGGCGGTTGTGATGGGATCGCCTACCATCAACAACTGCTTGTTCCCCTCCATGGCGGACATAGCTACATACATGAAGGGGCTTAGACCCAAAGCCAGGTTGGGGGCGGCCTTCGGCTCCTATGGATGGGGGGGAGGTGCTACGAAGGAGCTTCGAGGTCACATGGAGAAGGGAGGTTTGATCATGCCCATGGATGATCTCAACATGAAGTACCGACCCAACGACGAACAGAGAATCCAGTGCTTCGAGTTCGGCCGGGAGATCGGCGAGAGGATGAAGGAGTGGGACTCTAATCCCAACGCAGTTGGAGAACGAGTTTGATACCCATGTAGATGGGTGCATATTTAGAGGTTTAACCATGACCGAGGTGAATGAAATCTACGAGTGCGAGATCTGTGGAAACGTGGTCAAGGTCATCGAGGCCGGGGTTGGTATCCTGGTCTGCTGCGGCGAGAACATGGTTCTCAAGAGCTGAGACCAGACCACATCCCTGATTCTCACAGAAGGCCTATCCTGATGGCCAGCAGGGCTATGTAGCCTGCGTATACCGCTAGGAAGGCGAACCCTTCTACCTTCTTTATCTTTCCTCTCCATAGAATGAACGCGGCAAGCATTCCCGCCAGAACAAGCATCACCGGGAATTCCAGCCAGAGAAGCTCCTCTGGAACGGCGATGGGGGAGAGGGCGGCGGCCATTCCCAGTATGAAGAGGCTGTTGAATATGTTGCTACCGAGGATGTTGGAAATAACGAATGCCGCCTCCCCCCTCCGGGCCGCGGTTACTGAGATGGAGAGCTCAGGGAGGGAGGTACCGAGCGCTATTGTGGTGAGACCGATGATGACCTGATCGATCCCCAGGCTCTCGGCGATTCCCACCGCTCCCCATATTATGACCTGGGCCCCTATTATCAGGACGGCCAATCCCATCAGCAGCAACTGTATCTGCCTCCCCTTTCCTCCGCTGAACACCTTCTCGGCTTCCTCCTCTTTCTGTACTCCCTCGGAGATGGGGTACCCCCTGATGAGGGTTAAGAGCATCTGACCCAGGAATAG
>CAZQLP010000012.1:0-25121 GCA_964594225.1 uncultured Methanomassiliicoccales archaeon | reverse complement strand
CTGAGCCATCGTTGCTTCCGCTGTGTCCCGGTGTGGCTCTCATGAGAATATACCCACCATGTATATATATTCCATTCAGGGAGTTGGTGAAACTGGCTCGCTTTCATTTCACCGCTGAAGCATGTGAAATTTCTTGCTTGCCACGATGCTAATCAATTATGATGAAAAGTGCAGGGAGGAGGATTCGAACCCCCGAACGCCTACGCGACTAGACCCTGAATCTAGCACCGTTGACCAGGCTTGGTTATCCCTGCCTTCACAGACTAGGTCCAATCGCAAGGATGTACAAATAAGTTACTCTATGCGGGTTGTGAATGGGGAGGAATGAGATGGGTTCGATGGAGTGCGGGAAGGTTCGATGTCGATTCCACGGGCTGCATTGACCATCTGCGTACATCATCTTCATCCAAGCTCGCCTCTTGCGAAGTTCAATCGGAAGACGGAACGATACATATCAACCCTAGAAGCCTGGGAATTCCGCATGACGGGGGCAACAGGGCATCGTACTCAGTCCTGGATACTCGCACCCCAAAGGTCTGGAACTCCGGGGTAAGATAACCGAAGGCTACGATGCTGGCACCGTCATCATATGGAACAAGGGAACCTATGATCTGCTTGAATCGGGGGAGGGTGGGTTCGTGGTGGAATTTCGCGGAGAACGTCCGACTGGCAGGTACGCTCTTGCAAGATCCGGTGGAAAGGAGAAAGAGAAGAAGAACTGGCTCATGATGAGAACTTCATGATGCCATGGAAGATCACACTGCTGAGTCATAGAAGCGGTCATTCCAAGGCTCCTGAGGTGGATGATCCGCCTTCAAGATACAGTCCAGGATTCTCCTGAAACGGTTGCTTCAGGAGTGCGCGTGAGCGATTCGGGATCAGAAGGGTGATCAACGGTCATGTCTGACCTTCAAGATAGAAACCGATGGCTGCCCTGCTGAAGCGGGAATTTCAAGTAAAAGACACACTGGGGCATCCATCGCTGAAGCCCCTTTGAGTTTCATTTGGGCCAACTGAATCAAGAAGAGAGAAGGATACTCACTTCTTCATGATCTTCATCCAACCGCCACTCTCGAAAACGGCGAGCTTCCTCTTATTAAGGGTATTCTCAAACTCATCCCAGGATATGATCATCAGGCGAGCGTTCTTACCCTTGGTGAACTGGATGCCTTCCGTCCCCTTCACGCGGCCAGGTTTCAAACCCTTCTTCTTCGCGATGTCCTTGGCCTTTACCAGAGATATCTTCTCCATCACCAATTGCATTTCCTCCCATCAAGTATTTGACCAATTACTGGCCATGACTGGCTAGAATGGCCAGAATGTAATTGATATGACTCATATATAAAATCTCTCTTATAATGACAAGCATCCAGTATCCAAATCATATAAAAACGTTCACCTTGTTGAAAAAAAGACTGGCCTCCGTCCAGACTTTCCATTCCTCCAGGCCAGTGAATTCCAGAATCAGGTCTCAGCAAAGTTTATCTGCGAACAGCCTTCTACACGCTCAGGGTACTCATGTCACTCTTCGGTTCATCGGGGATCCGGGGAAGGGTTGGTGATGATATCACCATCGATCTGGTCACTGGGATCGGGGCGGCGATAGGCAGCTCATTCGACAGGGTGTTGATCGGTCATGACCCGCGGACCAGTGCCGATATGATGTTGGAATCGCTTCTAGCGGGGACCATCTCCATGGGAGCCAGCGTGGGTTTAGCTGGAATGGTCTCCACCCCCACTCTTGCCAGGGCCGCCACCTTCTACGATTGCGGCCTGATGATAACCGCATCGCATAACCCGCCAGAATACAACGGGGTCAAGATGTGGAACCCGGACGGCTCTGCCTTCGCCGCAGATCAGATGGACGAGGTCGAGCGGTCGATCGAGCAGGGGGTGGGCGGTAGCGGAAGATGGGATGTCGTGGGTCGGTGCATGCCCCACACGGGTGCTGTGGAAACCCACATCTCAGATATCATGGAATCGGTGGGAACTGTTGATCTGAATGTCGTGGTGGACTGCGGATGCGGTGCCACCTGCAACATCACCCCCAGGCTGATGAGGGAGCTGGGCTGCAGGGTGCGCACCTTGAACTCCCAGCCAGATGGGCACTTCCCAGGAAGGTCCCCGGAGCCCACGGAGGATCAGCTGGGAGATCTGAAGGCCATTGTCAGGGAAAGGGGGGCCGATATAGGCATAGCCCATGACGGCGACGGTGACAGGATGGTCGCCGTTGACGAGAAGGGACGATTCATGGATGGTGACTCACTCCTTGCCCTGTTCGCCTCCAGATCAAAGGGGGGAATCGCGGCCCCCATAAATGCCTCCATGGTCCTTGATGAGATGGTGAAGGGCGAAGTGATAAGGACCAGGGTGGGCGATGTATACGTATCCGATGCGCTCAAGAGGGAGGGGCTCCAATTCGGCGGGGAACCGTCTGGAACATACATATTCTCTGACCAAACATACTGCCCGGATGGAGTGTATGCGGCAGCGCTACTTGCCAGCATGACCGAGGATTCAAGCCTGTCGGAGATGGTCGATGAACTGCCCTCCTACCCAGTCGCCCGAAGCTCCTTCAGCTTTGAGGCATCCCGGAGGAGGGAGATCGAGTCGAGGTTGAGGGAAGAGATAGAGGGAACCGAATGCGACCGCCTCCTGACACTGGACGGATATCGGGCGGAGTTCGACGATGGATGGTTCCTCATTCGCCTCTCGGGGACGGAGCCGAAGATCAGGATAACCTCTGAGGCCAGAGAACGGGATTCCCTGGAGAACCTGGAGGCGATAGCTAGGAGGATAGTGGAGAGGTGCGTATCATGAAGGCGCTGGTCCTGGCTGCTGGTGAGGGAACGAGGATGAGACCCCTCACCTCCAACATACCCAAGCCCATGGTGATGGTTGCTGGAAAACCGTTCCTGTTCCATCAGATCAAGGCCTTGGCGTCCCTCGGTATCAGGGATTTCCAGGTGCTGGTAGGATGGAAGAGCAACAGGGTTAAGGAATTCCTGCTGAGGACTTTCGGGAACGGTTTAAACATCGAATTCCTGGAACAGAAGGAGAGACTGGGAACGGCCCATGCCATAGGCATGGCCGAGGATGTCATGGACGGTCCATTCATCTGCGTGAACGGGGATCTGGTCATCGAGAGGGATGATCTGCGGGCCATGATCTCCCTGCACGAGATCGGGGGGAAGCCCGTGATCGGGGCGGTGAGCGTCGATGATCCCAGGAGGTTCGGTGTGATCGAGGCTGATGGCCAAGTCATGAAGATGATCGTGGAGAAGCCAGAGCATCCATCCAGCAAACTGGTGAACGCGGGGGTCCTAGTACTTACCCCGGATATATTCAGGGAGATCAGGGCCACCGAGAGATCTCCAAGAGGCGAGTACGAGATCACGGAAACGCTGAACATGATCTCCACCCACACCGACGTGCTCGTCCATCCGATGCAGGGCAGCTGGATCGACGTCGCTCGCCCATGGGACCTGCTGGAGGCCAATAGGGTGCTGATGTCCAGGATCGAGGGTAGGATCGAGGGCGATGTGGAAGAGGGGGCCTTCCTCAGGGGAGAGGTCGTTGTGGAGAGTGGCGCCAGGGTCAGGTCCGGAAGCTATATCGAGGGGCCAGTGTACATATCGGAGGGCTGTGATGTCGGTCCGAACTGCTACATCAGGTCGAACACCTGCCTGGGAACGGACTGTCGGGTGGGGGCGGCGGTCGAGATAAAGAACTCGATCGTGATGTATGGGAGCAAGATCCCGCACCACAACTACCTGGGTGACAGCATCATCGGGGAGAGATGCAACCTTGGATGCGGCACCAAGGTTGCCAATCTCCGCTTCGACGACAGGAACGTGATGGTCCCTACGAATGGGGGCATCGTGGACTCGGGAAGGCGTAAACTGGGCGTCATCATGGGTGATGATGTCAAGACCGGGGTAAACAGCATGATAGATGTGGGAACCGTGATTTTCGAGAACGTGAACATCGGTCCTGGGGCAATGGTCAGGGGACTCATCTCCCCCGGAAGCGTGATATTCTAGACAACCGTCAGCTCGACCTCGTTCCCGTTTCGATCGTAGGCCCTCCAGGAGCCCATGTCATAGGGAAGACAGGTGATGATGTGGGTGCTGCCGAACCTGCCGAAGAACGCGATGTCCGCCTCGGAGGGACCGTTGCTGTAGCTGGGATGAGAGTGCACGGTGCCCACCACGCTGAAGTCTATGGGAAGATTGTGAAGCATCAGGGTCCCAGATCTCCTGCTCTGTATCGTGCCCGGGAGCAGCAGCAGTTCGGTGATCACACCCTCCTCGGCCCTCATGGTGGCCACGAACTCGTTCGGATATGTGTCCTTCGCGGACTCGTTCACCATCTGGAGGATTTCTCTGTCCACCCCCCATACCTTTCTGCGGGTCATACGGAGCCCATGAGCTTCTCCCTCGTGCGGGAGTAGAAACTACTTCCGAGATTGACGAATCGTGCCACATCCTCCGATCGGGTGAAGATAATTTCCTGATGGCTGTCGATGGGCATCTGATCCTGCCCGTCCACCACCATCACGCATGGCCGCTTCCTCCTCCTCTCGACCCTGATGCAACTGGTGGAAGGCACCACGAAGGGCCTGGCCGAGAACTTGAATGGTGCCATCGGCGCAATCACCAGCCCTTCTACCCTGGGATCGACGATGGGCGCGCCGACGCTCATAGCGTAGCAGGTGGAACCCGTGGGCGTGGCAACGATGATGCCGTCCGCCCTGGTGTCGACGACCAACTCGTCGTCCACGTACACCTCGAACTGGCGAATCTTGGCTACGTGAGCCGTGTGTATGACCGCCTCATTCAGAGCGTCGGGGAGCCGGTTGGTCTCGAGCATCGTCTTCAGCTTCATCCTCTTCTCGATTTTGAATTGACCATCGAGCAATCGGGCCATGCTCTCGGCGATCCTCTCCTTGGGTATCTCAGTGAGGAACCCCAGCACCCCAGCGTTCACCCCCAGAATCGGGGCGTTGTTCAGCTGTAGCGATCTCAATATGGTCCCATCTCCCCCGATGGTGATCAGGATATCGACATCCATGTCCTGCACCTTGATCCCCTCCATTCCCAGATGGGACGATATGGTGTCCTCGACGAATATCTCCTGCCCGGGAAGGTTCCGTATGACCTCCCTGCTCAACGCCAGGGATTCTGGCACGTGTATGTTGGCGGTTATGCCAATTCGGATATTATCACCTCCGTGGCCCTCATGTCACCGATCGCTGCGAAGTTGTTCCTCAATGTCAGATCAAAGGGCATATCCAGTTTCTCGCCTCCAAGATCCAGGAGCTCTCCCCCGGCCTCCCTGAGTATGAGGGAGCTGGCGGCGATATCCACCACCCTGATGGATTTATCATACCTCTCGCAATTCATGTAGTAGCCATCCACCGTACCGTCGGCAACCAGGCACATCTCCAGTGACGCACACCCCAGGGAACGGGCCCTCTCGATGCTCCTGGCCACCCTCATTGCGTCCTGGCTGGCCCATCTCCCCATGTATATCAGGAACATGGAGTGAGATGGATCGAAATCCCTGACGTGGATCCGGTTCCCGTCCCTGTAGGCCCCGCGGCCCCTCTCGGAGAAGTATATGGTGTCGGTGACCAGGTTCCTGACTATCCCCATCCTGACATCGCTCATGGTCCTGGTGCCCACCGCCAGGGACACGCTGTAGTAAGGGATCCCCATCACCGAGTTGTTCGTCCCGTCGATTGGGTCCACCACCAGGGTCTCTTCCGCACCCCTGTCAAGGTGGCCGATCTCCTCACTCAGGATGTTGAGAGGAAGATCGTTATCGATCACATAGCTAACGATTACGTCCTCCGCGATCTTGTCGATTCCAGAGGTGGGGGTGCCATCTGCGCCCTGCATGACCTCCTCTCCCCTATCGAAATCGGAAGGGAGGTTATCCACCGCATCCTTGACGCACTGGGCGATGCGTTCCAAGTCACGCCTCATCCCCATGACAATGATAATAGGCAGTATTTATGTTGTTCATACAGTTCGATCGGAGGGGTCTTGGACCTGAAGACGAATTGGATTTTTTCATATTGCCAGAAAGGATTAGGTGGGCGTTATGACCGAGGGGGCATGGGGGACTCTCGATCTAGAGCAGGTGGATGGTATTCCCACCATCCAGTTCCTAGTCTCCACCGATCTCGATATCCCGGAGATCGGGGGGAAGGCCAGTAACCTCGCCCAGATGATCTCCGGAGGATTCCCGGTCATCCCGGGATTCGTCGTCACCGTCAACGCGCACGGGGACTTCCTCACCTCGAATCATATGAGAGAAAAAACTCGATTGCCTCGGCCCCATGGACATTGGGTCGCCATCCTAGAAAATCATTCTGAGGGGCGCAACAACGATGATTCGCATTACCTGCGGGCTATGGGCGGTCGGAACCGGGTTTGTCCCTCCAGGAAGAAAAACCGCCCATGGTCCTGAACCAGTAGCGAAGGCTCACGGTCGAAGTGTACTCGTCCGCCAGCTTCCTGGCCTCCTGGGGAGGAATTCCATTTCTGACCATCTCCTTGTAGAATCCCTTAACGCTCTTGTTCGCCTGCCTCTTCGCCCTGAGGAAGGTGATCCCCAACTTGATAACTAGCACCGGCACGTGAGTCGCCACGGTGAGGATCGCTTCCCGGCCTTCGTCTCTGGACATATCAATCCTTGTCTACCTCGTCGTTGATCTTCTCTTTGATCTTCTCCTTGATCGCATCTCCGATGTCATCATGCTCATGTTCATGCTTGGCGAGACCGGAGATCATGCTTCCAAGGCTCATGGAGGACATGTACTCCTTGGTGAGGGCGTACGCCTGTTCGTTGCTCATCCCACTCTCCACCAGGGCGGAGTAGAACGCCGCGACGGCCTTGCCCATCTTCTCGCCCTCCTGGGCGTCATACAGTATCTTGGTGATCTTATCCAGCAGGTCTGGGACGGTATCAGATATCACCGACATGATCTCCCTGAACTCCTTCGCATCATCCATGTTGTCTACCATAGGGTTCACCTCTTCACATTGCGATGAGGGAAGAGTACGCCTCTCTACGGGCGTACTCCACTCCCTCTTCGGGCTTTGGGGTCCGAATCCTCCGCTTCATGTTCCATACCTAAGGTGGTCACATTACTTGGACAATCCGAGCACTTGTGACCACTTGCCGATCACGGACTCGGATATCTCGTAGGTCTTCTGCTTCTTGCCCACGCTCTCCACCACTAGGTCCTTGCTCACCAGGTCATTCAGCCTCCCCCTCACTATCCGACGGGAGGCGGATCCGGACCGGTAGCGGAGCTCCTCGGTGGTCTGGGATATGTTGAGACCTGGCTTATCCAGCAGGATCCTCATGATCTCCTTGGAGATAGAGTCCTTGACCTCAGGGAGTATCACGTCTATGGAGATCGAGCCATGCCGCTGGTAGAGATCCAGCAACCGGAAGTACTTTCCCACTATGTCCTGGAAGCGGGTGATGTGGTCCGAGAGCTCCGTGTAGGGTCTGGCCACATCCCTGAGCGCCTCCTCCAGCTGACCGATCCTCTTGGATAGGTCCTCGATCTCCTCCTGCTTGGTCTGGTCTGAACTGCCTTCGGACACCTATGAGAGAACAAACGTGATAGGATTAATAAGTTGGCCGGTTGGTTAGGGAAATAATCTGGTGAATGATCCATGATAGAGCCCAGCGGAGTTCCTGGTGTGTTCAGGGATACCAGAAAACTGTTCACGAGGAACCTTGTCCCAGGGATGAGGGTCTACGGCGAGGGACTCCTCCGCGAGAGAGGAACTGAGTACAGGGAATGGGTGCACACTCGGAGCAAATTGGCGGCATATCTCAAGCTCGGGGGGCGCTTCTTCCCGTTCTCGGAGGGATCGAGGGTGCTCTACCTGGGTGCCGCCAACGGCACCACTGCCTCTCACATTTCCGACGTGGTCACCTCCGGTACCGTTTACTGCGTGGAGATCTCCGCCCGATCGTTCAGGGACCTGGTCATGATCTGCGACTCACGAGAGAACATGGTCCCCCTGATGGCCGACGCCACCCGGCCGTCAAGCTTCGGTTTCGCGGTCGATGTGGTCGATGTGGTCTACCAGGACGTGGCCCAGCGAGGACAGGCATCCATACTCGCTCGGAACATGGAGCATTTCAGCGCGAGGCACGGAATGCTGGCCTTGAAATCAAGGTCGGAGGACGTCTCCATGGCCCCAGCGAGGGCCTACAGGGAGGCGGAGACCGCGCTCAGGTCCAGAGGGCTGAGGGTCAGGGAGGTGCTCCCCCTTGAGCCGTACGAGAGAGACCATGCGATGATGGTGGTGGAGCGTCCATGAGATTCGTGTACGCGGTGGGCTTCGAGGGCGACAGGTACCTGATGGTCTACAACCCCATGAGAAGGGGCTGGGAGATGCCGGGGGGCCACATGGAGGAGGATGAATCCCCGGAGGAGGCCATCATGCGGGAGTTCATGGAGGAATCTGGATTCAAATTCACGCCCGTCGCCCGGCGCGACATGGAGGAGGTGATGGTGTTCGCGGGGATCATCGAACAAGTGACCATCAGGAAGGAGATGAGGTGGGAGATGTTCGAGGAGCTTCCATCGGAGCTCGCGTTCCCGGAGGTGGAGTATGAGGGAATAATCCACTGGGCACGGAGATGCCTGGCGAGGCGCGAAGATGATCTGGTTGGAGCGACTAAGACTTAAATAGTTGGAGTCTTATTGGCTCGTACCTCATCCATTGAGATTTGTATTATATTGGAGGATGAAGATGGCCCGTATGCATGCTAGGAGGCGGGGGAAGTCAGGATCATCCCGACCGCTAGTAACGGAGAACCCGGAGTGGGTGCCTCTCAGCGCCGAGGAGATAGAGGAGCGGATCGTCAAGCTCGCCAAGGATGGTGTGAATTCCTCGAGGATAGGCATGACCCTCAGGGACCAGTACGGCGTACCCTCCACCAAACTCGCCCTTGGGAAGAGCATCTCCGAGATCTTGGCGGAGAATGATCTCAGGCCCAAGCTCCCCGATGACCTCGCTAGCCTGATGAGGAAAGCGGTGAACCTCAATAATCACCTGTTAGAGAACCACAAGGACACCATGAACAAGCGGAGCCTTCAGCTCATCGAGTCGAAGATCAGGCGCCTCACCAAGTACTACAAGAAGACGGGTATTTTGCCCCAGGATTGGAAGTACTCGATCAAGACCGCCGAGCTTCAGATCCAGTGAGGATCGGATGACCGTAGATGATCTCCCCGAGGGACTCCTGAATAGGATCTCCCAGGCGGCCGACATCGTGAAGGGCTGCTCGCAGTTCCGCGTGATATCCCACTACGACGCCGATGGGATCTCGTCGGCCGGGATAGTCTCCAGTGTTCTCCTAAGGGAAGGCAAGAGCTTCCAGGTTACCATGGCCAAATCCCTGGAAAGGGAAATGGTGAGTAGGCTGGGGGGAGAGGGACACGAATGCATCGTGTTCTCTGACATGGGCAGCGGTCTGCTGACGGAACTTGAAAGACTTGACGCCAAGGTCGTGGTGCTCGATCACCATCGACCCTCGGAAGACTCCAATGGCGTGGTGCATATCAACCCCCATCTCTGGGATATTGACGGAATGACCGGTGCCTCGGCCTCCGCCGTGTGCATGCTTCTGGCCGTGACGGTGAACCCTGAGAACTGGCATCTGCTCCCCCTGGCCTTCGCGGGCGTAGCGGGGGACAGGCAGGACATCAAGGACCTGAGCGGTCTCAACGCCTGGCTGATGGAGGAGGGCGTGTCCAGGAACATGGCGGAGGTCAGGGGGAGGTCACTCGTCCCCAGCGGTCCTCTGTCCGTCATGACCAAGAGGTTTGACCCTTACATCAAGGGGGTAAGCGGTTGCCCCGAGGGAACGGCCTCGCTGCTTGAGGGCATGGGATTGGTTCCGAAGGAGAGGGGAGACGACCTGGACGATGCGGGCCGGAGGAAGCTTCAGTCCCTGCTCGTATTGCGGCTCCTTGAACAGGGGATCGAACCCGCGACCCTGGATGAGTTGAGCGGCAAGAGATACTTCTTCCCGGCCTGGGACATGGACTCGGGGGAGATGGCATCGCTTCTCGACGCATGCGGCAGGATGGGGGAGGAGGGGACCGGTCTATCCCTCACCCTCGGTGACAAAATGGCCTTGAAAAGGGCCAGAGAACTCAGGAACGATTACATCGACGATGTCCTGGAAGCGCTGGACGGAGTGGAGGACGGTATCCAGGTAATGGAGAACATCCAGCATTTCAGGAACGAGAAAACGAACCTCTCGGGGGTGGTGTGCGGGATCACCATGCAGTACCTTGCCGATCGGACCAGACCCACCCTGGTTCTGGCGGAGAAAGGAGGCAAGATCAGGGTCTCGTCCAGAGCGACCTTTGGCATACTGAAGATGGGCGTGGACCTGTCCGAGGCTCTGAAGGTCGGGGCGGAGAAGGTCGGCGGCCACGGAGGCGGTCACGCCATAGCCAGCGGAGCCACCCTTCCCCTCGGGAGGGAGCGGGAGTTCCTGGAAACGGTGGACTACGTGGTGGGGGAGCAGAAGAAGGGGAAGGAACGGCAGATCATTTCCAGATGACCTCAACCTCGTCCGTCCTGAAGCGCTGGTTGACACCGGTGTCCTCGATATCCATTTTCACGCCGGCACGGTGCATCACCAACCCTGTCCAGGCTATCATTGCCCCGTTGTCCACGCAGAGATCGGCATGGGGAACGAACATCTTCGCCCCCCTCTCCTCGGTCATTATCTCGATCATCTCCCTAAGGCGCGCATTCTGGACGACACCGCCTCCCAGGAGAACCTCCTCCTTCTCCACATGGGCCATGGCCCTCTCCGTCACCTCTGTGAGCATGGCGAAGCAGGTTTCTTGGACGGAATAGCATATGTCCTCGACCGACCTTCCCTTCGAGCGATGGTGTAGGGCGGCGGTAAGCACCCCGGAGAATGACATGTCCATCCCCTTGACCGAGTAAGGAAGGTCCAGGAACCTCTCCCCTTCCATGGCCCTCCTCTCTATGGTGGGACCAGCGTAGTAACCCAATTCCATCTCCCTCCCCAGCTTGTCCAGCATGTTCCCGATGCCGATGTCGAGGGTCTCCCCGAATATTCGGTATCTGCCATTGGCGAAGGCGATCACCTGGGTATTCCCTCCAGAAGCGTAGAGGAGAACCGGGTCCACCGCCCCGGTGGTGGCCACGCCGATCTCCAGGTGAGCGATGCAGTGATTCACCCCGATTATGGGAACTTCTAGGGAAAGCGAAAGGGCCCTGGCCGCGGTGGCCACCGTCCGAAGACAGGGTCCCAGACCGGGGCCCTTTGAGAATGACACCACATCGATGTCTCCGAAATCCAGACCGGCCGTCTCCAGTGCCATTCCCACCAGCGGGACAACGTTCTCGGCGTGGTGGTTGGCAGCCTCCCGTGGATGAATACCCCCCTTCTCGGGCCTGTACATCCTCATCTCGTTGGCGAGGACGTCGGCCTCGCCATCGACTATCCCCACCCCCACGGTGTGGGCGGTCCCTTCAATACCCAGGGCTATCATGCTCTATTGACCTCACTCCTCTGAGAGCTCCTTGAGGCGGTGCAGGATATTGATGGCTCCGATAGTTGGATCGTCATCCACTACCAGTATGGGTGTGGGTTTCTCCATGAGCTCGTAGAAGGCCGCCTCGGCCATACCGTCGACAGTTGAGGAATCGATGAGCTTCACGTCCATCCCATCGGGGATTCTCTCCTTCACGTAATCGCACTTCGGGCAATCGGGTTTGGTGAACAGCAATATCTCGGGCATCTCAATACCGAACCTCTATCATGAGAAGCCGATTAATATGTTGCGGAGTGTTGAGCGAAAGAGGTATTTAACGAGTGAAAGGAGGGATACGAGGAGTGGGAATCAAACACGTTGAGAACGTGATTCCTGAAGGGCCAGATGTTCGAGCGAAAAGCATAAAGATGGGAAAGGCATATGCTGCTTTCCGCATGGGCTCATGGTCTAGTCGGTCATGACGTCGCCTTGACATGGCGGAGGTCCCCGGTTCGAATCCGGGTGAGCCCACTCTACTCGCATCCCCATGATGTCACCTCATTATCGCAACCTGATTTTCATCTGGACAGTTATATATCGGACGTGAAGAATTCACAAGTGTCCCGAACCTCTCGAGCGGGGCGATAGACGTGGAGGTGATTCCGCGACGGTCGGGAAGGACGGAACCCTTGAAGGAGTCGACGCTGAGATCGACCCGTACCAGGGCATTGTGGAGAGCGCGCGAGCGATAATCTTAAGAATGGACCCGGAAGGGAGAATACTCTCCATCAATAGCTACGGGGAGGAGCTCCTAGGTTTTTCCAGACGGGACCTGCTTGGTAGGGAAAGCGTGGGCAACGTGTTCCCTGAGAGAGACTCCCACGGAAACGACATGGCCAGGATCATCCTCGAATCAAGCAAGGACCGTTCGATCTTCCCCACGGTCGAGACCGTGGATCGGGATGGGAACCGGGTCTCCATACTGTGGAGCAACATGGCGCTCCCGGGAGAGGGAGGGGAGACGCGGGAGATCATCTGCGTTGGCATAAACATCACCGACAGGCAGAAGAAGGAGGACCTCCTCGGGCAGGCCGTCGATGCCTTCCGCCCTCTGAACAAGAGGCTCCGCCACGACGTTATGAATCAGCTGTGCATCATAAGCGGGGCCCTCGAAGTCTATCGGAAGAAGGGGAAGGAGAGCTTTCTAAAGGACGCCGCCCAGGCGGTTGAGAAGAGCGCTTCAATCCTGGAGAGGATGAGGGACCTCGAGACCCTGATCGATGGAAGATGTGACATGAAGGTCCGGAGCCTCTCCCGGGTCATCAGGATGAATCTCCATGGAAAGGAACACTCCAGGATGGTGGAATTGGAGGGTGACTGCGAGATGCTCATGGACGCTTCGCTGGTCATGGCCATAGAGGAGCTCATCGAGAACTCGGTGAGGCACTCGGGAACACCCAGAGTCCATGTAAGGATCGAGGACATGGGGTCCAGGTGCAGAATCACGGTCTCCGACCGGGGGGCGGGCATTCCTCCAGAGAATGTCGGCAGGATCGTCGAGATGGGTTTCTCGCAGGGCGAGAGCGCGGGAGACGGCATGGGGCTATACCTCGTGGGCAAGGTGGTGGAGAAGTACGGGGGAGAGATGTCGATTGTCCCAACTGACCCCCAGGGAACCACGGTGATGATAGAAGTCCCACATCCCCAATAGGGAACGGCGGCAGTTCATCAGGCCATTATTCAGAATTGGATGTTCCGATATATTTGTCCAAGATCTCATATGAAGGATGTTCAAATACATCGCAAAGCGTCGGTTGAAATGAGAATTTATTATATACCTTCCCATATTCACACTCATCGAGTTGAGTGTTATGTCCAATAACTTTCGATTGGAGGGAGTCTTCCCGGCTCTAGTAACGCCGTTCGACAAGGAGAAACAGATCAAGGAAGAGTCGTTCAGGCTCCTCATCGACACCGTCTTTGAGAACGTCGATGGATTCGTCCCCTGTGGGACCACAGGTGAGTTCGATTACATGACGATGGAAGAGAGGAAGAGGGTGTTCGATATCTGCATCGATCAGGCGAACGGGAGGAAGCCGGTAATAGCCGGGACCGGTGCCCCGGGCACCATGCAGGCGATCAATCTTGCAAAGTACGCGGAGGACGCCGGCGCGGATGCGTGTCTAGTGGTCACACCCTACTTCCTGCACCCTTCTGATAAAGGCATCTACGAGCACTTCTTGCAGTTGTCGGACGCCACCGACCTCCCAATCGTGTTGTACAACATACCCCAGTGCGTGGGAGGTGTGCTGCCCAGGAGGGTGGTCGAGGATCTGGCGGAGATCGACACTATCGTGGGTCTGAAGGACTCCTCAGGCGACCTCACCTACACCATGGAGATTATCGAGAAGGTGAAGGGGAAGCTCAATGTGGTCATCGGACATGACGAGATAGTGCTCCCCGCCCTGGCAGGCGGATGCACCGGTATGATCCTTGCCAGCGCCCAGATCTACCCTGACATCTGGCAGAAGGTCCTTAGGGCGGTGAAGGACGGTGACCTGGAGACCGCGAGGAGGGAGCAGCTGCAAGTGCAGAAGCTTTCTAGGATCTTCACCAGGTACGGTGGGACCACACCGATCAAGGCCGCCCTGACATACATGGGGGTGAAGATGGGCACTCCCCGGAAGCCCCTCAAGATCGGCGGCAACATACTCCACGAGGACAGGGAGGAGATACGCCTGGAGCTGGAGAAGATCGGCAAGGTGCCCCCTTCGGAGGTCAGGATAGACCGCCCCGACTTGCCCCTCGAGAGGCGTTTCGAGGACATCGGCATCGCTCCGGAGCAGGTGAACGATGCTGCCATCATGGTCGGGGAGGGCATCGCCGGAGAGGGTATCAACCGTGTCTCAATAGACCTGGTCGCAGGACCAAAGAGCGGGCCGGTAGGGGAATCATTCGCCTCCCAGATAGTCTATCTGAGACACGGGTTCGAGGCGCTTCCCAGCATCCTCGAGCCCAACCTCTCGCCGAAGCCATCGGCGCTGATCGTGCCCACGGTTGAACTGAAGAACCTGAGACAGGCCAACATATACTACGGTCCGGCCCAGAGCGGCATCGCCAGGGCCATATCCGACAAGGTCGAGGAGGGGGTGATCCCTGAGGAAATGACCATGACCCAGGTCATGCTCACCAAGGCCTTCGTCCACCCCAACGCCCTGGAGAGGGACATACTATTCAAGAACTTCCACACCGCGACATCGAAGGCCATCGACGAGGCCTTCAAGGGGGTGAACTGAATGCCGATGACCGACTGGTTGAGGGGTGTATTCCCAGCCATCGTGACCCCTTTCAAGAAGGACGAATCCCTGGATGAGGACGGGCTTAGAACGCTCGTAGAGCACCTGATGCCGGATGTCGACGGCTTCGTTGTCAACGGCACCACCGGCGAATTCGTGTACATGACGGAGGAGGAGAGGAACTGGACCATCGAGATGGTGATCGACCAGGTGGACGGCAGGAAACCGGTCATCGCGGGAACCGGTTCCAGCGGGACACAGATCACCGTGCAACTGACCAAGGACGCCATGGACCTGGGGGCGGACGCGGCCCTGGTGGTGACACCGTACTACTTCAACCCCTCGTGGAAGGAGATGTACGAACACTTCGACGAGGTGAACTCGGTCGGATTGCCGATGATCCTCTACAACATACCCCAGTGCACCAACGTCCACCAGAAGTGGTGGACCTCCGAGGGACTGTCGTATCTGGATAACGTCATCGGCATCAAGGACTCCTCAGGGGACATGCCGTACATGGCGGCCCTCTTCGAGAAGTTCAGGGGCAAGATCAGCATCCTGTGCGGTCACGACGAGGTGGGGATGATGGCCATGGCCGGGGGGGCCGACGGTGTCATCCTGGCTTCCGCGAACCTGATCCCCGACATCTGGCAGGACATCAGGTCCCACATCGAGAAGGGGGAGATGGAGGAGGCTCGCAAACTCCAGGAACGGATACAGAAGCTGGTGAGAATCATAGTCCGCACCAGCGGTCCCCAGGCATGCAAGACGGGGCTCTGGATGATGGGTGTGAACGCAGGCATGGCCAGGAGGCCGACCATGCCGGGGGACGCATTTCAGCATGAGGACTTGGAGGAGCTGAGAATAGAGCTTGAGAACCTGGGCAAGATCCCCCGCAGGGACGTCGAGTACGACCTCGGGTCAAGGAAGGTGAGGACCAGCGTCTTCGCCACGCCCCAGACCCCATCGGTCGTGGGTAACTTCGAGCTGCTGGTTGGAGAGGGTTTCGCCGGACCCCCCGAGCAGGAGACCGCTCACACGGACCTGCTGATCGGGATAAAGGGCGGCCCGGTGGAGAAGGCCGTAGACCGGGCCCTGGAAGCGGATCCGGAACAGGGCAAGATGAGGATTGTCCTGGACAGGCCGAGAACGCTCCTGGTTCCGACCATCTCCACCAGGACGGCGAAGCAGGAGGAGCTCCTGTACGTGCACGCGGTGGACGGCCTGAAGTGGGGAATAGATGCCAGCATCAAGGACGGGTTCCTTCCCGAGGATATCCTGGATGACATCGTGATCCTGGCGAACGTGTTCGTCCATCCCGCGGCCGCGAACCGCAGGAGGGTGATGGTCAACAACTACAAGGCCGCTCGCCACGCCATCAGGAAGGCGATAGAGGGTAGGCCCACACAGGAGGAGATACTCTTCCAGAAGCGCTCGGTGAGGCATCCCTTCAAGTACACACCCTGAGTCGACCACCCCCTCCTGATGGAAGGGACCTACGTCGCACTCGGAGGGTGAGAGAACAGGGGGCCCCCACTCGCGATCCCCCCACCAACGGACCAGACCGCATTCAGTAGACCGAGGGTTCAATCACGAACTTGCAGTAGTTCATGCCGGTGCCGAAGCACTCGGTCTTGGTCACCTTCAGGGGCATCCCCGACCGGGCCTCCAGAATGCCCTCGACAATCCCCTCGTTCAAGAGGCATACGGTCTCGCTTGCCCCGGGGATGTCCTTATAGTCGTAGTCATCCCTGACTATCAGGGTGAGGGGCAGGAACGTGTAGACACAAACCTCCCCCAGGTCATGCACATCGTAGAACTCCTGGATCTCCTCCACCAGCCCCTCTATGCTATCGGAATTCATGGACTTGGAGAGCTCTCCCCCGATCTGCCTGCCGATGTCCTTCAGCACCGGGTCCAGGTCGAAGCCTATGGCCTCCATCCCTAGTATGATGCTCCTGATTATGCCCTTGAGGAAGGAGCTTGGGGTGCCGATGGACTTCTGGATCGTCTCCCCCACGGCCCTGCTAAGGTCCTCCCGGGGCACCACGGAGCTTCCCACTGGCCTTGAGATGAGGTAGAATATCTTCCGCCGGTTGTCAGAGGGATCGTCCCTGGAGGCCACCAGCCCCTCCTTGACCATCTTGTCCAGGTGCACGGAGAGGGTGGATTGGGCCTTCCCGGCCAGTGTGGCGATGGCGCTGAGGCTCAGGTCCTTCCTCTGGAGCTCTCTGAGAATCTTCTGGCGGACCGGATTTGACACCTGTGTCAACCCGGAACTGGTGGAGTAAACATGAAAAGGCGATCGCTTGTTCATGAAATTCACCCATCAATGTTGAAAATGATATTTAAGATATGTGAAACCCGAAGCTTCGGTCGTAGCCACCCTTAAAGCCATTTCTTGCGCCGGAAGAATACCAAGAGAGAGAGGGCGATGGCGATCATGATGACACATGTGACATAGTATCCCCATTCCCAAGACAGCTCTGGCATGTTGGCGAAGTTCATTCCGTAGATCCCGACGATGAAGGTCAAGGGAATAAATATGGTGGCGATGATGGTCAGGGTCTTCATGACCTCGTTCATCCGGTTGCTCATCGCTGACATGTGCATGTCCAGCAATCCCGAGAGGACCTCCCTGAAGGTTTCGAGCGTCTCGATGAGCTCGATCGTGTGGCTGTATATGTCCCTGATGAAGAGTCTTGTGTCCTCCTGGATGAGCCCAGACTCATTCCTCGACATATTGTTGATCACATCCCTGAGGGGCCAGAGGGAACGCCGCATGATCAGCATCTGCCTCTTCAGGGAGTTGATCACCTTGGGGGTATCCTCCATCACCCCCGATGATACCTTCACGTCGATGTCCTCGATCTGGTCCCCGATGGCCTCCATCACCATGAAGTAGTTGTCGATGATGGAGTCCATTAGAGCATAGGCAAGGTAATCTGATCCCATCTTCCTGATCCGTCCCTTGCTCTCCTTGATCCTCGCCCTGATATTGTCAAAGCAGTCCCCCTCCCTCTCCTGGAAGGTGATCACGCAGTTGCTTCTCAGCACTATGGAGATCTGCTCCGATTCGATCCGTGCCTCCTCAGAATCGAACGAGAGAATTCTCATGATTAGGTACATGTGGTCATCGTACTCCTCCATCTTGGGCCTCTGGCTCGTGTTGAGGATGTCCTCCATGACCAATGGGTGGATACCGAAGCCCTCTCCCAGCCGTTTGATGATCTCCACGTCGACCAGGCCATCGACGTTGATCCACGACACGGTGGAGGTCTCCTTAAGGCGCAGGCACTCCTCCACGGTGGACTCCTTCCACTCATGTAACTCACTCTCGTCGTAATCGATGACCTTTATCCTGGACTCATCCGACTTCCTCTCCCCCACGAAGACCAGGGTCCCTGGTGGCATCCCTGCCTTCTTGGAGGCCTTCCCGAAGAGCCTCTTCATCTCTTGGCCAAACCTGGCAGGCGCGTTCATCTCCAATCCTGAGCATCCATCCCCTACGTTTGTGATATTTGTTTCTATAGGCTTTCAGGGATGGAGAACCTTCGCCCTTTCGGTCACCCGGTGTGCGATACATTTCTATTTCAAATCCCCATTCACCATTCAGTGAGCAAATGAAGGTGGCTATCGGCGACGAGGAACTGGAGGTGCGAGCGGTCTGGTTCGAGAACGGAAGGGTGAGGATGATAGACCAGAGGATCCTCCCTCAGAGGTTTGAGGTGTTGGACCTCACGGACCACCTGCGGGTGGCCGAGTCCATACGCAACATGACTGTCAGGGGAGCCCCGTCCATCGGGGCGGCCGCGGCGTACGGAATGGCCATGGCCTCACTGAACGGTGCTGACCTGGACGAGGCCGCCATAATGCTGAAGGGCACCAGGCCCACCGCCAATGACCTGTTCTATGCCGTCGACCAACTTCTGAACGCCATACGGAACGGCGAGGACGCCGTTGCGGCGGCCGATAGGTACGCTGACGACATCGTGGACCGGTGTAGGTCGATCGGGGAGCACGGCTTCCCTCTGATCAGGGACGGGAGCAGGGTGATGACCCACTGCAACGCCGGAGCCCTTGCATCCGTGGACATAGGGACCGCCCTGGCCCCCATAAGGAGAGCGTGGAATGAGAATAGAGAGCTGTTCGTGTACGTCTCCGAGACCAGACCCCGCATGCAGGGCATGCGGCTGACGGCGTGGGAACTCCTGAACGAAGGGATACCCCATGCGATCATACCCGATGGCGCGTCGGGACACTTCATGAGGCAGGGTATCGACCTGGTGATCACGGGAGCGGACAGGATCGCCCCCAACGGGGACTTCGCCAACAAGATTGGAACCTACGAGAAGGCCGTGCTGGCGAAGGAGCTGGACGTTCCCTTCTACGTGGCAGCGCCCTTCTCCACATTCGACTTCACCATCGAGGACGGGAAGGAGATCCCCATCGAGCACCGGGGAGAGGAGGAGGTCACCGTCATAGAAGGTATCAGAATAGCCCCACTGGGTTCCCAGGCATTCAACCCCGCCTTCGACGTCACCCCCGGGACCATGGTCGAGGGATTCATCACTGAGATGGGCGTCCTGAGGCCGGGAGAGATCCACAGGATGAGAGGTGAGAGAAATGGTCAGTGAGCAGACCCTCAGATCGGAGATTGTCAGGTTCGGTAAACTGATGTTCGACAGGGGGCTCACCTTCGCCACCGGGGGGAACCTGAGTGCCAGACTTGACGACGATACTATCATCATCACCCCATCTGGGGTGAGAAAGGGGGAGATGAGGGAGGAGGAACTCCTGGTCATCGATCTTCACGATGGAAGCCATCAGGGGAACGGCAGGCCGTCCATGGAGACCCCTCTGCACATCGCGTTCTACTCCAAGGAGGAGGTGAACGCGGTGGTGCATGGTCACCCACCCTTCTGCACCTCCCTGGCCGTGATGGGTGAACCCCTGAGGACTGGTTTGATACCGGAGGGGGCGCTGATGCTGGGAAAGGTACCCATGGTCCCCTACCGGACACCGGGCTCAGAGGAACTGGCCCGGGTCCTGCTGGAATCGGAGGGCGACGGCAAAGGGTTCCTGATGGAGAAGCATGGAGCACTCGCGATCGGTGCAAGCCTGGAGGAAGCCTACAGCAGGCTGGAGGAGATGGAGTTCATAGCCATGGTCCAGATCCGATGCGCGGGGTTGGGGGGAGCAAAGGAGATACCTCCGGAGGAGATTGACAGGATCTGAAGCGGATCAGATGCCCCTAAGATGATCGTTCTCGTTCATCCTGACCATCGTCGCATTGGTTCCCCTTCTGACGTACTCCGTGATCGCCCCGTTGTCCATCTCTACCCGATAGAGGCTGTCGAGTGAGCACCCCAGCACCACCATTGTCAGCACCTGGAAGATGAAGTTGTGGGTCACTAGAAGGACGTTTCCGTCGACCTCCCCAAGATCATCGAGGACGAAAGTGGAGACCCGTTCCGCCACCTCCTCCACGCTCTCCCCATCGGGGAACCTGAGGCCTGAGGGGCTGTTCTGCATCATCGAGAACTCGTGAGGGTGACCTTCCCGGGCATCCCGCAGGTCCTTACCGGTCCAAAGGCCGCTGTCAGGATCGGACAGGGCGGGGGCATGGATGCACTCCATGTCAAGCTCCTGAGAACAGAAACGCGCGGTCTCCAGGGATCTCATGACGGGGCTGGTGTAGATGGCCTTGATGTCCCTCCCATTCAACGCCCTGGCGGCCGCCATGGCCTGCCTACGGCCCCTCTCGCTGAGCCCGATGTCCGAATGGCCGCGGAACAACTTCATCCGGTTCCACTCCGTCTCTCCGTGCCTAAGCAGGTAAAGCCTCTGCCAGGTCATGCCCAGGTCTCCTAGCGATGGTTCAGAACGTCAGGACCGGAGATAACTGTTGTGGTGGCCGCATGTCGATCGTCCAGAGGCCTTTCAAGGGCCTTGAGGAAGCCAAACGACCGGTTAGAATGATCCCCCCGTATGGTGGAGGGACAGGCGCATCCTCAAGGCGTCCTCGCCATTGGGATAGTAGGCCCTCTCGCTTCCGATGGTCTTGAAACCGAGTGAATGATAGAGTCTCTTTGCAGAAACGTTGCCAGTACGGGACCTGAGATGGACCGACTGGAACCGTTCCCTGAACCCGGCCAGCTTCCGCTCTAGGTACCTGAATGCTACCCCCATTCCCCTCATCTGGGGGAGAAGACAGATCGACTGGATGTAGACGCTCCCCGATCCTTTCCGGGTGAAGAACACGGCGTATCCCACGGGCTCACCCAGGTACTCTATCACATCGGTAAGGATGGACCCGTGGGGGTTGCGGATGTAGTGGGCAAGCATTCTTGCAGAGAACCTCTCGGCCCCCTTGAAGGAGAGGTTCTCCACCTCGATCATGAAGGGAAGGTCCTCCTTCCCTGCCTCCCTGAACGTCACCTCGCATCCCGCATCAGATTCCTTCAAAGTCATCACCGACCAGGTATCTGATTATGTTGGAGTAGATTCTGGGATTGGCCACGTCCTCGAAGCCCGCGTCGATGTTGGGGTTGTCGTTCACCTCGATCACGTAGTACTCCCCATCCACCTCCTTGATGTCCACTCCGTAGAGTCCACTTCCAATCGCCCTTGAGGTCATTATCGCAAGGTCGATCAGCTCGTCCTCCACCTCGTCCCTCGGCGGCACCTGGACCGTGCAGACGGCCGTCTTTCCGTCCTCCCTCCTGTCGTATATCCTCCAACCGCCCTTGGGCATCACGTACTTCACCACTGCCAGTGCCTTGCCCGCCAGGGTGACGATCCTCCAGTCGAACTCAGAAGGGATGTACTGCTGGGCCATGATACGGTCGGTCCTCCTCAGGAAGCGCTTGCCCACCTTCACGAAATCCTGCGGACCGCTCACCTTGTCAACCTTGGCGGAGAAGCTGGATTCGGGGGCCTTCAGGACCAGTGGGACCCCCAGGGATTCGAACAGTTCCCTGGCGTTGTCCTCGATGATCTCGTCCGCATTGAGGAAGATCGTTTCGGGAAAGGGGACTTCGGCCACCTTCAGATGCTGGTACATGTTCACCTTGTCACAGCATATCCGGATGCTCCGCGAATCGTCCAGTACCCTCTTTCCCCTCATCTCCGTCAGCCTAGACACAACATACGTGACGTTGAGGGGGTCCGTTAGGGCCCTGATGAAGACGGCATCGTAGCTGCCGAGCAGCTGGATGTCGTTCCTGAACAGGAAATCCAGCTGGTGACCCATCTCGAACGCGGCCAGTCTGAAGTTGGAGAGGGCCGTGAGCTCGGGCGATCGGCTGATGGTGTACCGCTCGGTGAACACGGCTATTCTCGCCATTTGCCCATTTCCTCCACGATCCTCTTCTCGTTCAGGGTCAGGTCCTCGTAGGGCAGGGGCTCTATTGAGGAGAACAGGTATCTCTGGGGAGTCACGATGACCTTCACCTTCATTAGGGGTAGATGGAAGATATCGAATACCGTCCTGGCGAAGTTCGAGTACTCGGGAATTAACGTCATACCCATGATGCACCTGAACGTGTCCACCCTGAAGTTCTCGGGCAGATCCTGGACATGGGTTGCGTACTTCCCAGACATGGTCACCCTCTTGATCTTCGACTCGATCTCCTCCTTTGTCTCCACGATCTCGTAACCGGCCGAGAACGGGTTCAACGGATAAGCGATAAAGGGGGACCTGACCTCGTGCATGAAGTTCACTATCCTTGAGACCGGTACGTCCAGTACACCTTTGGCGGCCTTCTCCAGGGCTATGGGAACCACGTAGGCATCCAGGATGTCCCAGGTCGTGGGAACGACCGTCCTGCCCTCGTTCTCGGTGTCCAGGGAGAGATAGTACCCCCAGGTCATGTACGTGTAGTCACCATGGAGGTTCATCCATACCTTCTCTGTATCGAGCAGGCCAAGGATCTTCGGATTCAGTTCCGGATTCAGTAGTAAAACTCTGTTGTTCATCGCCCTTCTTTCCTGGCTGTAGTCGCAGAATCTAGCGGGTTCATATCAGACCCATTCGAGAAATCTCCAGATTGGTATTTCAACATTCGCTTGGCGGCTGAACCCGATAAAGTGAATTAACCCCTGCCCCATTCACGTACCATGATCCTTGTCACCAAATGGTTCGGGGTGTTCCTCTGCGAAGAGGACCAGGTCAGGAAACACCTGCTCTTCGACAGGGATCCCCAGGTCATGGCTCAGAGGATGGCTGCCGTCCAGAGGGGAGAGATACTTCCGGAGGAGGAGGAGCTGGCGACTAAGGGTGTCAAGGTGGCCGATGCCCGCCTGTCAAGATTCGGGAAGCCCGTCTACTTCGACTCATCATTCATCCGACCGGAGGACTACGGTCTGGACAGGGATTTGATGCACCAGGCAATGATCAAATTGGCCAAGCTACGGACAAGGGAGCCTGTCGCCCAGGACAGGTGCGTGATCCAGACAATCAGGGCCATCGATGACCTCATAGAGATGATCAACCTGATGAGCGAGAGGCTCCACGAGTGGTATGGCCTGTACTTTCCGGAACTGGCAGACTATGCAAGAGAGGAGAAGTATGCCTCCCTGATCAACGAACTCGGCGACAGGGAGTCGATCAAGCGGGATCTTGACCTAGACGTGGAGTCGGTGGGGCACGAGATGGGGGAGGGAGACATCGCCCCGGTGAGGGACCTCGCCTCCCAGCTCCTGGAGCTATACCGGAGGAAGACCAAGCTGGAATCATTCCTAGCCCAGATAATGGAGGAGATCGCACCCAATCTCACATCCCTGCTCACCGCCAACCTGGGAGCCAGGCTCATTTCCCTTGCAGGAGGGCTGAAGAGGCTCTCCTCCCTTCCATCCAGCACCGTCCAGCTCCTGGGAGCGGAGAAAGCCATGTTTCTTCATCTGAGGGAACACAAGAAGCCGCCGAAGCACGGCATTATCTTCCAGCATCCATTGATCCACAGGGCAGCGCCCTGGCAGAGGGGAAAGATCGCCCGATCGCTGGCCTCTAAGATCTCGATAGCGGCCAAGGTGGACCAGTGGGAAGGAGAGTTCATCGCGGACCAGTTGAAGGAGCAGATCGAAGCTCGTGCGGAGGAGGTCAGGAGGAAATACCCCCGACCCCCCAAGAGGAAGACCTCCCCTTCCCGGAAGAACAAGCCCAAGAGGAGGAGATGAACAAGATTTTTATCTATGAGGACCTTTCCCTCATCGATAGCCATGTCTTGGACCCAAGCTGAGGTTAGAGAGCTCAAGGTCAACCGATACGTTCTGATAGACGACGAGCCCTGCAAGATAATTTCTATTTCCACCTCCAAGCCGGGGAAGCACGGTGAGGCCAAGGCCAGGATTGAGGCCATTGGCATCTTCGACGGCCAGAAGAAGAGCATTGTCCATCCTGTCAAGCACAAGGTGCAGGTCCCAATGATCGACAAGAGGAAGGGGCAGGTGCTCTCCATCATGGGAAATGAGGTCCAGATCATGGACCTCGACACCTACGAGACATTCCACCTTCCCATGCCCGATGAATACAAGGGCCAGATCGACGCTGGCCAGGAAATCCTCTACCTCGATGCGATGGGTAGAAGGATGATAACCCGGGTATAGATCATGGTTCTTCCAGGTGTCTCATTCGCCGATGCCAACGCGTCCTTGGATGATGCGGACTTCGTGATTCTTGGGATACCGTTCGACCGTACGGCATCGTTCCGCTCTGGAGCGAGATTCGCCCCCAATGTCATCAGGGAGGCCTCCTACAACTTCGAAACATTCCTCTTCGAGCACGAAGTGGATCTTGTCGACATCCCCATCCATGACGCTGGCAACCTCGAGGAGTTCGACACCGTGGACGAGATGGTCTCCTCCGCTGAAATGGAGATAAGAGGCCTTTCATCAGAAGGGAGGTTCCCCGTGATCCTGGGCGGAGAGCACAGCGTGACCATCCCCGCGGTCCGGAACCTTCAGGACATCGGCGTCATATCCATAGATGCCCATCTCGACTTCCGAGATGAGTACCTGGGGGAGAGGAACAGTCACGCCTGCGTGACCCGGAGGATTGCGGACCACGTCGGCATGGAGAATGTGTTCGTTCTCGGGGTAAGGTCCATGTCAAGGGAGGAGTTCGAGGACGAGAGACCGGATTTCATCGACACGCTCACGATCCGGGAGGAAGGCATGGATGATGCGGTGAGGAGGGCCTTGGAGGCGCTTGACAAGGAGAGAATATACCTCACCATCGACATCGATGGAATCGACCCCGC
>CAZQLP010000011.1:7509-28396 GCA_964594225.1 uncultured Methanomassiliicoccales archaeon | reverse complement strand
GGGCCAGTCTGCCATGAATGCGCAAACTAATTATTGCTCATAGTCCATATTTCCCTTGATACCGATGCAGCTTATCGGGATGGAAAAGGGGGGAGGGGATGCCAGCATAGATTTCTATGACTGCCCCCTGAACTGCGAGTACTGCGCCCACACCCGGCAGGACGGGAGGGACTACGACCTGATGGAGGTCCTTGAATTCCTTGCTGATCCCAATGTCAACAACGTGTACATTGGGGGAGCGGAGCCAGCTCTTCAGGGTAGGGACCTGATGGAACTGCTGCAGAGATTGAGGAGGATGAAGAAGAGGGTCACACTCAAGACAAGCGGCTTCTACCCTGACCTCATCGAGGATACTATTGGGCTCGTACACCAGTACGTACTGGGGGTTAAGTGTCCCCTTGACGATCCCGAATACAACCAGACCCTCACCGGACTGAATCAGGAGAGAGCGGGGGAGTACGTCGAGAACCTGGAAAGGACCATGGAGATACTCAAGGGTCAGAATCTCAAGGTATGGATACGGGTCATACCGGGCTTCCTCGACGAGGGAAAGATGGAGCGCATAGGCCAGCAGATCAAGGGCGTCGCCACCGAGGCCTGGCTGTTCCAGTTCCTTAGCAGTCCACAGAACGAGGTGTCGTTCAGGGGCATCGACCGACCGGGGCCGGATGAGTCGGAGATGGTGAGCCTGGGAAGATGTCTTGTCAAGTACGTCCCCTACGTGTACATCATGGGCGAAGGGTTCGCCAGCGAGTTCAAGTCCACCTGATCATATCACTGGCCCGGTGGTGTATATGTTCATGGATTCGTCGTAACCCATGCTCTCTGCCTTGGTCACCTTGCCCTCGGCAACATCGAGGATCTCCCCAAGAATCATCTCACCTGCCCCTTGGATGTCGATCTTCCCATCCAGCAACGAGCTGACGTCAACGTCTATGTGCGCGGTGAGCCTCTCGGCCGTTCTCGGGTTCCCGGTGATCTTGATAATGGGCATGAAGGGGAAGTTGTGCGGTGCTCCCTTCCCGGTGGTGAAGGCCATCAGCTGGGCCCCTGCCGCCGCGATGCCGGTGAGGAACTCCGGTTCCCTTCCGGGTGTGTCGACCATGTACAGCCCCTTTGAGTGGATGACCTCGCCGTATTGCACCACGCCGTCGATGGGGCGGGTCCCGGTCTTGATGGCGGCGCCAAGGGATTTCTCCTCTATCGTGGAGAGGCCGCCCCTGATGTTGCCGCCGGTGGGCTGTCCCCCCCTCATATCAACACCCATTCGCTTGACCCGCTCCTCCATGCCCATGATGGTGCTCATGAGCTCCTTTCTCACCGGATCACTCCTTCCCCTTGAGACTATCCAATCCTCCGCGCCTATCAGTTCCGTGGTCTCTCCGAACGCGACGTTGCCCCCCATGTCCAGGAGCATGTCCACGGCCCTCCCAAGGGCGGGATTGGACGCCAGTCCCGAGGTGGCGTCCGAGCCCCCGCACTTGATACCCAGGGTAAGATCGGTAAGATCGCAGCTCTCCCTTCTGCCCGGTAGCAATTCGCCCCTCAGCTCCATCAACCTGGCCTTGATGATCTCGCCGGCCGTTTTGGCCCCTCCCAGATCCTGGGTGACGAACGCATCCACCCTCTTTCCCGATGAGGCTATGCCATCGGCAACGCTCTGCGCGTCCACGCTCTCGCAGCCCAGCCCCACCACGATCACCGCCGCCAGGTTGGGGTTCCCTCCAAGGGAGACAAGCGTCCTGTGTACCCGATCAAGATCCGGCTGGGTCTGGGCACATCCCTGACCGTGAGTGAAGACCTTGATCCCCTCAATACCCTTGGATGCCCATCTGGCCACCTCGTTCCCGCAGGCCACGGTGGAGATCACCCCAATCAGGTTCCTGACCCCCACCGAGCCGTCCTCCCTGGAGAATCCCATGAATTCATGGTCCATGGGTCACTCACCTCTCATCGTACCATTCATGATGAAATATCCGTATGCATGATGCTCGATGAGAATGGGTAAATAGAAGCATGGGATCGATCACTCACCAATTCTCTGGATGAACTCCTTGACCTTCGGATCCCACTCCTCGGTGAGGATGTCCACGTCCGTCTGCTCCCCGCCGCGGACGGATAGGGTAACATGTCCACCTCCACCCTCGAAGCAGATCGATGCCCCGTCCCGCTGGGTGATCTCAAGGCCCAGGCCCTCGAAGTACTCAACCGCCTTCTCTGTCACCTTCTCCGGTGGAAGATGCGTGCTCACCCCGTACCTCACCTTTCCGCCTCCATTTGGGAATAATCGGGAGCGGAATACTTATACCCTGTGCTCCGGATCGAGGCCAGGTAGAGGCCAGTCATTGGATACGGAGGGTCATCAGCAGCTGCTGTGTTTGATGGCTACCACTGGACAGGCGTCGACGCAGGCACAGCATTCGACGCATTCCTCTATGTCAACGACCACGGCCTTCCCATCCTCAAGGATATAGACGTCGGTTGGACAGGAGTCCACGCACTCTCCCGATCCCACGCACTTGTCGTAGTCTATCTCGATCTCGATGCCAAGCTCCTTGCTGCTCCACTTCTCAATCGTCATTTCCATTCCTCATTAGGGTATCGAATTCTACTGATTTCACAGATATTAAAACATGCGCAGGAATCAGCAGAATAGGGATAGGATTATCATTTCTCGGTTACGTAATTCATACACATGTGTCCCCTCCGACTATCTCAGAACGCCGAGACCGTGCTGAAGGACAGATACCTCCTGATCGATGACATGGGAAGGCTACTGGAGACGCCCGAAGGTATGTTCAGACGGGTGGCCAGCAACATCGCGAGGGAGGGGTGCGGCAATTCTCCCGAGAATCGCCTAGAGAAATCGTTCTTCAGGGCAATGGCGGACCTGGACTTCCTACCCAATTCCCCCACCCTGATGAACGCGGGCACCGTGATCCAGCAGCTCAGCGCGTGCTTCGTGCTGCCCGTGGAGGACTCCATCGAGGGCATTTACGACGCGGTCAAGTGGTCAGCGATCATCCATCAGAGCGGCGGCGGCACCGGCTTCTCATTCTCGAGGCTGAGGCCATCGGGCGACGTCGTCCGCTCCACGGGAAGGGTGGCCTCGGGTCCCGTCTCCTTTATGAGGGTGTTCGACTCGGCAACCGAGGCCATCAAACAGGGTGGGAGGAGGAGGGGGGCCTCCATGGGCATCCTGAGGGTGGACCACCCGGACATATACGAGTTCATCCGGGCCAAGAAAGATATGGGATCCCTCCAGAACTTCAACATATCCGTTGCCGTGACAGACGAGTTCATGGAGAGGGCTAGAAGGGGAGAAGACTACGAGCTGATCAATCCGCGGACCGGGATGGAGATGGGGACCAGATGCGCCTCCGATGTGCTCGCGGAAATCTCCAGATACGCCTGGAATACCGGTGATCCAGGATTGATCTACATAGATGAGGTGAATCGTGGGAACCCCGCCCCCATGCTGGGCGCCATGGAGGCAACCAACCCCTGCGGAGAGGTCCCCCTGCTACCGTTCGAGGCATGCGTGCTGGGCTCGGTGAACCTTGCCCACGTCTGCCTCAGAAGGGAGATGGACTGGGACCGCCTCGAGGAGCTGGTGCGCCTTGGAACCAGGTTCCTCGACTGCAGCATCGATGCCAGCAGATTTCCCCTTGCCCAGACAGAGGAGGTGGTGAGGGGTAACCGCAAGATAGGGCTGGGCGTCATGGGGTTCGCGGATTGCCTGACCCTCTGCGGGATCGCTTACGGTTCCAGGGAGTCGATGGACCTGGCCCGAAAGATCGTCGATTTCATCAGAAAGATAGCGGAGGAGGAGAGCGCCGCCATCGCCGAGGAGAAGGGGGACTTCCCCAATATAGGGAGATCGAACGTCCCATCTCCCCGGAGGAACCTCACCCTGCTGAGCATCGCCCCCACGGGGACCATCAGTCTGATGGCGGGATGCTCGAGCGGAATAGAGCCCATCTACGCCATATCCTACACGAGACACGTGATGGAAGGGAAACACTTGGTGGAGGTCAATCCCCTGTTCGTGAGGTACTGCAGGGAGAGGGGGATATACTCAAGCGACCTCATGGAGAGGGTCTCGAGAAGTCACTCAATCCAGGGCATAGATGAGATACCCCGTGACCTGAGAGATCTCTTCCTCACCTCTCATGACCTCGCCCCCGAGATCCATGTCAGGATCCAGTCGATCTTCCAGGAGAGGGTGGATAACGCGGTCTCGAAGACCATCAACCTTCCCGCCTCCTCCACCCAGGAGGAGATCATGGAGATATTTCACCTGGCCCACGAAATGGGTTGCAAAGGAATCACGGTCTACAGGGAGGGATCTAAACCGGGTCAGGTGCTGACCGTGGAGGAGGGGTTCACCTGCAGGACCTGCGGTCACCCCCTGTAGCCCCCATTTTCACCATATTGAATGTATATTAATATACATCAAAGTTCATAAGTGTTATATACTCTGGAAGTATACGGCCTCCCATGAATTCCCTGGTTAACGATAAGAGAGTCGTGATGGGTGTTGACGACATCCCCAAGCGATGGTACAATATCCTTCCAGACCTTCCGGAGCCCCTCGCTCCCCCCATGAAGGGTGACAAGGACCTGTCCATGGCCCCGGATGAGCTGGTGAAGATATTCCCCAAGGCCCTCCTCCAGCAGGAGATGTCCATGGACCGCTACATCGACATCCCGGATGAGGTTCGCGAGAAGTACATTCTGCTCGGCAGGCCCAGCCCCCTCCAGAGGGCGTTCAACCTGGAGAAGTTGCTCAACACTCCCGCGAAGATATACTTCAAGAGGGAGGATCTGAGCCCGGCGGGAAGTCACAAGGCCAACACCGCCGTGCCCCAGGCATACTACAACATGAAGGAGGGCATAGAGAAGCTCACCACGGAGACGGGGGCGGGGCAGTGGGGATCCGCTCTCGCCCTGGCCTCATGCATGTTCGGCCTTGAGTGCGAGGTGTACATGGTCCGCATCTCCTACGATCAGAAGCCTTACCGCAGGAACGTCATGGAGACATACGGAGCATCGGTGTACCCTTCGCCCAATGCCAGGACCAAGACCGGCAGGGATATCCTGGAGAGGACGCCGGATACCCCTGGTTCCTTGGGAATGGCCATATCGGAGGCCATCGAGGTAGCCCTGGAAAATGAGAATACCAACTACTCGCTGGGAAGCGTGCTCAATCACGTGCTGATGCACCAGACCGTCATCGGGGAGGAGATCCTCACTCAGTTCGAGCTCCTCGACATGGAGCCGGACTACATGGTCGGGTGCACCGGGGGAGGGAGCAACTTCGCCGGATTCGCCTTCCCCATGATCGGTAGGAAGATCAAGGGAAAGTCTGACACAGAGATCGTGGCGGTCGAGCCGGTTTCCGTGCCTTCTCTGTCCTCGGGCAAGTTCGAATACGACTTCGGGGACAGCGTGGGTTATACCCCCCTGCTCAAGATGTACACCCTGGGTCACAATTTCGTTCCCCCGGCGCTTCATGCCGGAGGCCTGAGATACCACGGCATGGCGCCCCTGGTCAGCCTGCTTAGGAACTCCGGACTGATCATCCCCTACAACTACAACCAGCTGGAGACCTTCAAGGCAGGGGTGATGTTCGCCAGGACCGAGGGTATCATCCCGGCCCCCGAGACCAACTACGCGATCAAGGCGGCCATAGACCTTGCCGTGGAGGCCAAGAGGAACAACGAGGAGAAGATCATCGTCTTGAACTTCTCTGGTCACGGCCTCCTGGACCTATCTGGATACGACAAGTACCTGAGCGGAGAGCTCAGCGACGACGCCAATTGATCGCCGTTGCAAACCACTTCCCACACCTTCCTTTTTTTTCCTAACGGGAACTTCGACCGTCGAATGAATTCCAGATCGACCGCCCGCGAAGTGGCCTAGAATACAAGACAGAGGCATCGGGCATGTCTCAAGGGGGCGGGAGAGCCCATGAAATGGGTTTGGAGATCATCCGCCCAGGATGCTGTAGATAGGATGAAACACCTGGAAGGGGCATGGTCATTGACCGCTAGGGTGGGATTGGATCTGCTAACAACGCCCCCTTCATGGCGCTTGGCATGAGCGGCGGCATGGAGGATAGAGTGCTGATGAGCGAGGGCGAGTCCCCACTCCAATCAAGTATTATCACTATGCAGAGCGATTCTCAATTCAGATACCGAGGGGGATGCTCACTTAAATGGCATTGTCAGTTGGAAGTTGCACAAGACTTTAATAGCTCGATATCGTAATCGCCATGTTTTCTGCGCCCTAAAGAAGGAATGGAACGGTGATAGGGGATGATGGCAGCCGTGAAATCCGAATGTCAAGGAATAGAGTCGGTCTCAGTTAGTGTCAACAATGACATCTACGACTTCGACATCGGCAGGATGTACCTGATCTGCAACCCACGTTCGGACAGGGCATTCAGCATCGCGAGGGACTTCCTATCATCAGGTCACAGCATACTCTGCGTCTCCAGGTACCATCCAGACCTTGTGAGGGACATGTGTAGCTCACGGGAGTTCCGGTCGGTGTGGCTAAGCGACAGGCGTCGCGACGATTCTATATCCGCGAATCAGCTTCCGCGCCTCAAGATGAGGATCTCCTCATTCCTGAAATCAAGGGAGGGAAGGGTGATCGTACTGGAGGGCATAGAGTACCTCTCACTCTCCAACGACTTCCCGAAGCTCCTGAGATTCGTCGAGGAGCTCAACGACATCGTCATGGAACTGCGTGCAATTCTCCTGATTCCAGTAGATCCCCGATCCTTTGACCGACGCTCGCTGGCAAGGCTTCGTCGATTTGCTGAGGTAGTTCATTAGATAGTATCTCCATCACGTCTGTTACCGAATGAACGGGAAACTCCGAGAAAAGCCTGTCCAGGTCCCTCTGCTCGAGGGTCAGGGGATCCACGCAGATCAGCATCTCGGCGCTCTTTGCCCTCATCAGGGAATCGATCTTCCGCAGGGTAGATATTATCTTATCCATGTTGTTCCACATCAGAAGATACTCCAGTCCGTCGAGGAAGATTATGTTGTTGCCTCCATCCCTCACCGTGGCCATCATCACCTTGACCATTCGGCCCAGGGACTTGGGTGAAATCGTGTTCTCTCCCTTGCGGGAACTCAACCACAGGCACCTGGTGCCCTCAAGCCCAAACTTCTTCACGACGTACTCGGGGTGAAGACGGGTTATGCAGAGTGCGTCCCATCCCGTCCTTATGAGCATCGATAATGCGTCGAATCCGTATCGAGGATAGCTCTCGGTTAGCAGAGATATCTTGGAGCTGCATTCTTCCGACATCATCATTCCTCCATTATGACTCGGTTTTCACCTAACAGTATATAAAACCGATTTGAGCATGCTACTTTTTTCTAGCAACCTTTTTTTCCAAGCTTGCTGATAGACATGTCGTGCCCCGGCGAACCAGGAAGAATCTTCTCACGACGAAGGAGAAGGTAATACTGCACCTGTTAGGATATCAAAGATTCTACCAGGATTCCGCCGCCCCCGAGGTCGTAACCCAGGATGGGATATCGGAGGCCATCGGGATAGGGCGCAACAACGTATCCAAGTTCCTTAAGGAACTGGTGAGGGACCACATGGTCGAGGTCCAGGTGAAGCACATCAAGGGACTCCAGAGGGTCAGGAACGTCTACTTCCTGAGCCACCTTGGGTTCCAGGAGACCCTTGACCTGAAGAAGGAGATCGAGTCCATCACCGTTAAGGTGGTGGACTTCGACGGGAGAGAGTTCGAAGATGAGGTGGGGAGGCTGAACCTGCATCTCCCGCGGAGCTACTCCCTGTTGGATCTGGCCTCTGGGGTGGAGAGAGGCGTCTTCGACTGTTACTCATTTCATGAGGGCAAGATCAAGGAGGAGAGAAGATACGTTGACTACTCCGACCGCAAACCCACGGTCAGGACCTTCTTTGGACGGACGAAGGAGCTTTCCAGGCTGAAGGATTTCATTAACGCGGAGGAGACCAGGCTCCTGGTGGTGCACGGGATCGCTGGAATCGGGAAGACCACACTTCTCGCCAAATTCGCCCAGGATATCAGGGATTCAACGAACCTCTTCTGGTACAAGGTGCATGAATGGGTCACGCTCAAGATACTGCTTGCCCCCCTTGCCGAGTTCCTCTCCCAGCTCGGCATGACGGGTCTGGAAAGATACCTGGCCCAGACCGAGAACCCCGGTGTGGGTGAGGTATGTGCCATGCTGGAGATCGATCTGGCGAAGGTGGAGGCCATCATTGTGGTGGACGACATCCAGAAGTCCGAGGCTGGGGTCATGGAGTTCCTCGCTGCCCTGATATCCATCCTCCCGCCCCTCAGAGGCATAAGGGTGCTGGTCTCCAGCAGGGAGATCCCCCACTTCTACAACCGGAGCGAGATCACCGCCGGGACCATCGAGGAAATGTGGCTGGACGGATTGGACATGGAAAGCGCATGTCAGATGCTCTCCGAGAGGTCCATCCCGGAATGCGAGGTGGAGACCATCTACAAGGCCACCAACGGCCACCCGCTGTTCCTCCAACTGATCGATGATCCGAGCAGCTTCCTGGGAAAGAACGTCAGGATGTTCATCGAACAGGAGGTCTACCTCCGCCTGAGCATCACCGAGAGGAGGATGCTGGAGATCGCGAGCGTGTTCCGCTATCCAGTCATGATAGACGCCTTCTTCGTGATGGAGGAGGAACTGGAGAAGGCCATGGGACGAAGCCTTGGCATGGGGTACGACGACTACATGGTGGATTACGACACGCTGGACATACTGCTCTCCAAGTCCCTTCTCCAGGAGTCGATCGGCAGGCTGATCGGAATGCACGACCTCATCCGGGAATTCTTCTACTCCAGGCTGAGGCCCAGGGAGAGGCTATTACTGCATAAGGCGGCCTCCAGGTTCTATCTCGAGGATTCCTCCGCACCCGCATACGTCGAGGGGCTGTACCACAGCCTGAAGGCTGGCGACCACGATCAGGCCGTCAAGATCGCCGCGTTCCACGGAAGGGACATCATCTCCAATGGATACGCCGCTCCCTTCGCCCCGCTTGTGAGGGAGCTGATACAGGAGTGTTCCCTCAGGTACCCGGATGACAGGATGGAACTGCTGACCCTCGGGGGTCAGATACTGGACGTCCAGGGAGAGTGGGACGAGGCCTTAACCCACTTCGATGAGATCCTGAGGCTCGCCACCCCTGGGAGGGACAGGAGGATACTGGCGGACATCAATCGCCGCATGGGCTCCATCCTGCTCCGGAGGGGGAGATACACCGAAGCCCTGGAATACCTGGAGGAGAGCAAGCGTTTGGCCGAGGAAGGAGAGGACGTCCACACCCTGATGGATGTTCTCTACGACCTCGGGGGACTCTATGAGAGGAGGGGAAAGAACGATCAGTCCATCGACTTCTTCAAGAGGTCAAGGGATAAGGCCCATTCCATAGGAGAGGAGAGGGGAGAGGGGAGGGCCCTCTACGGGATAGGAAGGGTCTACGGGAACCTCATGGACTACGATAGGGCGATACACTTCAAGAAGGAAGCCCTCTCGGTACTGGAGAGGATCGGGGATGCCAACGAAACGGCCAAGGTCTGCACCAGCATAGGCAATGACCTGAGGGCGGTTGGCGACATGCAGGACTCCCTGAGCTACCAGGAAAGGGCCATTGAGCTGGCCCAGTCGGTCGGGGACCTGACGACACTGGGATACGCGTTCTCCAACGCTGCCGCTTCTTTCTTAGAGATGGGCATCCTGGGAGAGAGCGAGGAGCTGATCGACCGGGCATCGGACATCTTTGCCAAGCTCGATGACATGATCATGATCTCCACCATGCACCTGTACAGGGGATATCTCCATTACAAGAGGAATGACTGGGATTGGGCCAAGAACGAGTTCGATACCAGTCTGGAGATCCTGAGGAGAATGGAGACCCCCATAAAGCTCAGTCAGTGGCTGTATGAGATAGGGCGGGTGTATCTTGAGAAGGAGGAGCGGGAGAAGGCTCTCGGGCTGTTCGAGGAGGCGCTTGACATTGCCAGGAGGATGGGTCACGAGAACCTGAGTCGCGACCTCAGGAACACCATGGAAACGCTGGTCCAGTGAGATCGATAGAATAAGAAAGGGATTGGGAAGGTGTTTGGGGCGATCTACTCCACTGGTGGAGAGAGTCGCCCGGGGTCACGCCAGAGATCATGTTCCTCCAGGCCCATCAATGAGGGCTGTTCCCAGGAATCACCATGGATATGCCCACGATGGAGTGGGGCGAGTTTCCAGGGATCACATGCGGTGAGTTACCGGGAATCACATGCGGCGAGTTTCCCGGAAGAACATGCGGTGAGTTACCGGGAATCACCTGGTCGTCGTTCAGTGAGACATCCTCAGATCCAGTTGCACCGAAGGCAAAAGAGCTCGATACGACCAATGCCGAGGCGGCAAGGAAGAGCACGAAGGTGGCGATCAGAGCGGCTCTGGTTTTCTTCATCGCTATCACTTTTCGTCCTTTTTGAGGGTTTCTTGCGATGTTGGTATAAAAAAGGTGTTTGAGCATGCTACAAATAGTTTTAAATAATATGACTCAGGGAAGATGACTGGCTTGAAAGAAGTCGAAAATGGTCTCAAGTGACGCATCAATATTATACTGTCACCATCGCTACCGGTAGAGGTGGGAGCCTCGGTTCCCAGGAGGGCGATTGTATTGAGACTGCTGGTGACGGGAGCTTCCGGATTTCTCGGAGGACACGTTGTCGAGGCCTTCTGGGAGCACGGGCACGAGATAGCGGTGATGGCAAGGAGGACTAGCGATCTCTCTGCGGTGGAGGAATGCATTGACGAGGTCCGATACGGCGACATGACCGACCTCGATTCCATGATCAAGGCCTCCAGGGAGGTGGATGCGATACTCCACTGTGCGGGTTCAGTGAAGATGGTGGTCCCGTACAGGCAACTGAGGAAGACCAACGCGGAGGGTACGAGGAAGCTTGTCAGGGCCGCGGCGGAGAACGGCGTGGGAAGGGTGATCTACGCCTCCTCCCTCGGCGTCCACGGGATGGAGGGGGACGGCAGGAAACCCAGGGAGAAGTACTGCCGCTCAAAGGCTGAGGCGGAGGAGGCCTTCTTCGATGAGTGCTCGAAGGGCGGGGTGGAGGGGGTGGCCCTCCGCCCGGGGGTGATCTACGGCCCCAGGGACTACACCGCATCCTACCACATGTTCAGGATGATGGAGAAGGGCAACGTCTACCTCATAGGCGATGGGAATACCAGGTTCCCCTTCATCTACATCGACGACCTCGTGGACATGTTCCTGGAGTCGCTTCGATCGAAGAGAGCCCCTGGAAGGTCCTTCGACCTGACGGGGGAGGAGGCGACCCCCAGGCGGGTTTTCGGCATCATAGCAGATTCACTTGGTGTGGATTTCAATCCGAGGAGCATCAGCTACAAGATGTCGATGAAGGAAGCAAGATGGGGCGAGCTGAAGGCCGCTCTGACAGGTTATCGAGGCGATGTCGGCATCTCCCGTTTCGTTGTTCAGCTGTATGGCCTTGACCACCAGGTCGACTCGGACGAGGCGAGGGAGGTCCTCGGCTTCGAGCCCTCCGTGGGCCTGAAGGAAGGCCTCCTCAGAACGGCGAAGTGGTACAGGTCAATCGAACCCTGATATCTGGAGGGAAATACACTTTTATAGTGGACCCTAGATATGTTCATTCCTATATTCCTGGGGTGACCTGACGGTCACGTTTGGAGAGTGTGATTAATGGCACTTGCTTACCTGTTCATTTACTCGAACCCCAGCAAGACCCTGGAGATCTGTGGACGGATCAAGATGCCGCAAGGTGTGGTAGAGACATATACCCTGCTCAACGGATATGACCTCCTGGCTAAACTGGAACGGGGGAACCATGAGGCCACCGTGGAGAGCGTCGTGGAGACCGTATCGGGCCTCGACGACATCGTGCGGGTACGGGCCCTCTTGGCCCGTGACTTCGCGAGGTGAGGGGGGGATTCTTCATACGACCCATGAGAGGTGCTGTTCCTTGAACTCCTGCCCGAAGGCGGTGATCTTCGATCTCGACGGGACCCTTGTCGACAGCAGGATCGATTTCCAGCGGATGAGGGTCACCTTGGTCAGGAGATTCGAGGAGGGCGGTATGGCTCCTGGAATACTCTCCGAGGAGCGTACGGTCGCGGCGAACATGAGGCTGGCAAGGGACCATATGACGAGCTTGGGGAGACGGGATGAGCTGCTGGAGATGGAGAGGGAGATCGAGCGGGAGCTGGTGCATATCGAGATGGAGGTTCTTGAGGAAGTTGAGGAGGTCGAAGGCGCGGGCAAGGTGCTTTCATGGATACTTGAAAGTGGAATGAAGGTGGGAGTGCTCACCCGCGGCTCCAGGGAGTATGCCTCCGAGGCGCTGAGAAGGACCTCGCTTGACACAATGGTGACAGACATGGTGTGCAGGGACGACTACCCCTGGTGGGAGGCCAAGCCAAACGGGATCTCCCTGAGGAGGCTCCTTTCCACCCTGCAGATAGAGGCTCGGGATGCCGTGGTGGTCGGTGACCACCACATGGACCTCCAGTGTGCCCAGGAGGTTGGAGCGAGATTCGTGGGGGTACTGAGCGGCTCCTTGAGCATGGAGGATTGGACCGAGTTCCAGATCGATATGGTGGTGAGGTCGGTGGAGGACATACCGGATCTTATCTCGAAGATGTGCGGTTAACAGGCCAGAGCCCTTCATGAAATAGTATTACCTCTATGGACCTGGTGGTGAGGTGTATCGCGTACATTAGGGACATGTCGGATTTTAAGAGGAACCCTTTCACATTGATCCATTCAGATCGGTTTCCCCACCTTCCCTAGCAATCGTGGGAGTGGCCTCCCTTCCCCTCGGCGCGGAGGTGGAGATCGGGGCCATCGCTTGGATACGGGCTCAGACCTTGATCTTCTGCCTCTCCAGCTTCTCCTGGAAGGATTTCAGGCAATCGTTGCTGCACAGGTAGTAGTCCCTGCCATCGATCTTCATCTTGATGGCATCCCCCCAGATGTCCTTCTTGCACTGGGCGCACTGAAGGACCACGGACGCTCCTATCTCTACCAGAGATCTTTGGTCCTCCTTGACCACGTCGACTATGTTGGCAATATCGTACTCCATGATCTCCGATATGTTGCCTAGCTGGCTCACGAACTCGTTGATCCTATGCGACTCGGTGAAGGTACAGACCATCAGGAGTCTTCCGCTGCTGAGCACGAATATCTTCCGGACCCTCTCGTCATCATCGAAGTACTCCGCCACCTGTTTCAGTTCGGACGGTTTGGACTTGATGGTGAGGATGACGCTAATCTCTCCCAGCCTCTCGGTGTCAAGGTCTGCCCGATAGCCCTTGATGACACCAAGGTTCTCCATGTTTGATATCTTGTTACTGACCGTGGGAACGCTGACCTTCACCCTCTCCGAGATCTGTCGGAAGGATAATCTGCCGTTGGTCTGCAGAACCTTGAGAATGTTAACATCGGTGCCGTCCAAATTCATGTTGAAAACATTGAACCTTGTTGGATATAGCTCTTTCCACTATCTGATAACTTTTTCCCTACTTCGTTACAAAGTTTAACAAATAGACGGATATGCGATTTAAAATTCATCCTACTTACCATATTAACAATGCTAATGCAAAGTTTGAAATGATGGAGGTTTCAAATGGATATTCGATGACAAATCTCTCTGACAGCGGTGATGATGAGGCGAAGGGTGTCAGAAAGACCTCGTTCGGGATCACAGGGATGACATGTGTCACCTGCTCTGACACGGTGCAGCGCTCACTGGCAGATTTGCAGGGCGTGGAGGAAGCATCAGTCAATCTCGCCACCGAGAGGGCCACCATTGTCTTCGATCCTGGCAAGGTCACCGTCGGGCAGATGCGCGAATCCGTGGAGAGGGCAGGTTACGGGATCACCGGGAACGAGATCACCATTTCCGTGGGGGGGATGAGCTGCGCCTCGTGTGCCCAGTCCGTGGAGAGGGCACTCCTCTCACTTGAGGGGGTGAATGAGGCATCGGTCAATCTGGCAACGGAGAAGGTCAGGATCCTCTACGACCCAGGGCTGGCGAGCGTAGCCCAGATGAAGAAAGCAATAACCTCCGCCGGCTACAAAGTGCTAGAGACAGAGACCGTTGATGCGGAGAGAATGGAGAGGGAGCGTATCATGGGACGCCAGAAGAGGATGCTGGCTTTCAGCCTGGTGTTCAGCATTCCCACGTTCGTTCTCTCGATGCTCTTTGAGTTCACCTCACTTGGCGATACCGCCTTCATAGATGCGTACGGTATCTTCCTTCTGTTCCTGCTCGCCACTCCTGTCCAGTTGATCGCTGGCAGCCAATTCTACGTGGGTACCTACAGGGCCCTCAGGAATCGAACCGCCAATATGGACACCTTGATTGCCACCGGAACTTCGGCCGCATACATCTACAGCTTGACGGTGACATTCTTCCCGGGGGCGGTGGCCTTTCCCAACGTCTATTACGACACGTCGGCCCTGATAATCTCACTCATACTCCTGGGCAAGTACCTCGAAGCTCGGGCCAAGGGGAGGACCTCTGAGGCCATCAAGAAGCTTGTGGGGCTCCAGGCAAAGACCGCCGTCGTGGTGAGGGATGGAAAGGAGCTAGAGATCCCTGTCGATGACCTCGAGGTGGATGACGTCTTCCTGGTACGGGCGGGAGAGAAGATAGCCACTGATGGGCTGGTGATCGAGGGGCAGTCCTCGGTCGATGAGAGCATGATCACCGGGGAGAGCATCCCAGTGGAGAAGGGGAAGGGCGATGAGGTCGTGGGGGCCACTATCAACCAGAATGGGGCAATCAGAGTGAGAGCCACACGGGTCGGCAGGAATACGGCCTTGGCCAAGATAATCGGTCTGGTGGAGGAGGCGCAGGGGACCAAGGCGCCCATACAGAGGGTCGCAGACAGGGTAGCTGCGTACTTCGTGCCCTCGGTGATCCTGATAGCCATACTGTCCTTCGTGATCTGGTATTTCGCTGGATACGACGCATTCGTGATCGAGGAGCCGCGCTTCGTCTTCTCGCTTACGATATTCATCACGGTTCTGGTGATAGCGTGCCCCTGCGCCTTGGGACTCGCGACCCCAACCGCCATCATGGTGGGGACTGGGAAAGGGGCCGAGCATGGGATATTGATCAAGAGCGGAGAGGGGCTGGAGATCGCCGGGAAGATCGATACCGTAATCTTCGACAAGACGGGCACCATCACACGGGGTGAACCGCAGGTCACTGACGTGGTATCTTACGCGATCGAACAGGACGACCTGATCGGGGTCACCAGTGCCGTTGAGAAGGGTTCGGGTCACATTCTTGGAGAGGCCGTGCTTCGTCATGCCGCTGAGATGGGAGTGGATGTACCGGACGCCACCGACTTCCTCAACATCCCCGGGAAGGGGGTGATCGCCAACGTCCACGGCTCAACAATAATGCTGGGGAACAGACGACTTATGGAAGAGAAGGGCGTCCCCCTCGATCAGGTGGAGGAGACGGTCGGGAGATTAGAGGGCGAGGGGAAGACCACGATGATCGTCTCCAGGGACGGCCGGGCGGTCGGCGTGCTGGGAGTGGCGGACGTGGTCAGGGAAGGGTCCATAGAGACCGTGGCTGAGTTGAAGAGGATGGGCATTGATACCATCATGATCACCGGGGACAACCGGAAGACCGCACGGGCGATCTCCGACGCCGTGGGAATCAAGGAGGTGCTGGCAGAGGTGTTTCCCCAGGACAAGGCTGGAGAGATCTCCAAACTGCAGGCAGAGGGGCACCTGGTGGCCATGGTGGGGGACGGGATCAACGATGCTCCGGCCCTCGCCCAAGCGGATATAGGAATCGCGATAGGCAGCGGGACGGACGTGGCCGTGGAGGCGGGGGACATAGTACTGATCAGGGACGACATAAGAGATGTTGTGGCGGCCATCCAGCTATCAAGGAAGACCATGACCAAGATCAAGCAGAACCTTTTCTGGGCGTTCGCGTACAACAGCGGTGGGATTCCGATCGCCGCGGGGGTGCTCTACCCATTCTTTGGGATCCTGCTCAGCCCCATCATCGCGGCGGCGGCGATGGCGATGTCGTCAGTATCGGTGGTGTCGAACGCAGCCCTACTCCGTCGATACACCCCGGAGATACAGATGAAGAGGAAGGAAAGGAGGTTGAAAGAGATGACGAAGGACCCCGTATGCGGGATGGACGTGGACGAGAGCGCGGCCCAGTGGAAGTCGGAGTACAAGGGCAAGACCTACTACTTCTGCGCCCACGGGTGCCAGGTCAAGTTCGATGAGGATCCCAAGAGATACCTGAAATGAATTGAGAAGTAAGTGGTTTCAAAGACCCGGGGGATCAGTGTCCCCCGTGACCCCTCCTCTTGGACCTCTCCACCTCGTACTCAGTGGCCTTCTCCCCCACGACATCCTCCCTAGGGATCATCTTCTTGGCTGTCGCCATGAAATCCATTCCCATGTTGAAGAGCTGCGATGGGATGGTGATGTTCTGCCTGGTCACGGTGGCTAGCAGGGTGCCGGGATTCATGACATTCTTGGGATCGACGGCATCCTTGATCCTCTTCATGTACCTCGCGCCCTCTCCCCTGATCGACTTGAGGCTGGATGCGAAGAACATGCCGAATCCCAGGGAGCGACCTCCGTATTCCATGGACAGGTCAGCGAACTTCTTGTTGAACGAGAACGAGGTGAGGGAGAGTATGTTCGAGGGATCGAAGAAGTAGTATGGCATGAACATCACGGTGTTCCTGTCGGCAATCATGCCCGTTATGCCACCCTGCATCTTGAACTCCTCCAGGAGATCATTGGTCCTCCTGGTGAACTCGGAGAAGTGCGTCAGGGGCACCACCACCTCCCCAGGTATGTGACCCAACCCCATCTCGCGTGCCCTGAACTCGTAGCAGCGCTCCTCCCACTCGTGCTCCGCAAACTCGGTCTCCATCTTCCTGGCACCGTGTTTCTCGACCAAGATCGAGTCCACGGTCTGCTCCTCCCAGTCCACTATGGCCTTGTCTCCCTCGAGCTGTACGGTCAGGAGCGAGCTCAACTCCGGGACGTGTCTCCCTGCCTTTCTGAGCATCTCGAAATGCTTGCCGTCGTAGAACTGCATGTGGAGGGGCATGGCCCTGGTCCGGCAGAGCTCCATGAGGGGCACTCCCATGGCCTCCAAGGAGTCAAACTCGTAGGCGAGGGCCCTCATCACCTCCGGCCCGGGCTCAAGCCTGAAAGTGACCTCGGATATAATACCGAGCGTGCCCTCGGCTCCGGTCATCAGCCAGTTCAGGTTGTACCCCGATGAGTTGTCAGACACTTTGTCGAAGCCGGTCTCGATGACGGTGGCGTCCGGCATGACCACCTTGAGATTCCTGATCTCATTCCCGGCGGAACCATACTTGTACCCACCGATGCCGATCCCGCCGGTGGATATCCACCCAGCGAGCGTGGCACCGAGAAAGCTGCTGGGATACGATCCCAAGAGCATGCCCTCGCTAAGGCAGGCATCGTAGACCTCTCCCCATGAGGCCCCCGCCTGGGCCGTGACGAAGAGGTTCTCCTTGTCGATCTTGATGATCTTGTCCATCGACCCCGACATGTCTATGAGAATACCCCCGAAGGCCGGCATCGCTCCCCCCAGACCCCATGTGGAGCTTCCCCTGGGGGTGACTGGCATACCCGCCTCCGCGGCGATCTTCATGATCTCCTGAACGTGCTCGGTGGAACAGGGCTTGACCACTATGTCGGGTATGTTCTTGAAAGCCAGCTGCACCTCCTTGGGCAACGGTGCTAGGTCATGACTGTACAGCAATCTCTCGAACTTGCTTGTCTTGACATTCTCCTTGCCGATCGCGGATTCCAACTTCTTCACAACAGAGGCCGGAACCCTCTGAATCGAATCCTCAACTGCCGCCATCCGAAACCCTCCTAAATGATGCCTGCAAGAACATCTTCCCATGATACTCGATAGTGACATGCTCCCACCCTTGAAGGGTGTGCTTCACTCAACGACGGCTCTACTGAGCAATCGTTACTTCCGCTGTGTCCCAGCGTAGCTCTCATGAGAATGTACCTGCCATGTATATATGTTCCGTCCAGGGAGTTGGTGAAACTGGCTCCCTTTCATTCCACGGATAAAGCATGTGGGATCTCTCGCTCGCCACGATACCATTATCCCCAGATAACGTGGATTGCTGGAACCGGTCAGGTTGGTGAACCTTTCCGACATTCAGATGATGATAAGAAAGGTGTTCGGTGTTGCCAGTAATGTTCAATAAAAAACCCGAGGATGCGGGCAACGGCTCATCCACGACCGTTCCTGGGTCATTCCACAAAATGACTCCGGGTCCATGCATCGCGGTTCATCCCCATCCACAGCCTTTTCCACCCTTTACGGGGGATCGGGTGCGCAGATGTATCCTCTCCCATTTCCCATCGGAGCACGATGGGATCGTGAATCGGATCGGGGTTCTCAGGCCCCTGATGAGGTTCGGATAAGATCGCTCCGACGTGAATCGGGACGGGTCTTTTCCTACTCCGCCAGTCGCTTTCCGCCACGGGCATTGTTATTACGTCTGGCGCTGTATAAATACATTGGGTAGATATCTGGACCGTTTATTCATTGGGTCTGATGAGACATATAAAATACCGTGATAAATCAGGCTGATCGGACCTCTTCTACTGGTTATCCAGCTCTATCATCTGCAATTTCCGCTAACCTGGTAGAATCGTTGAGTACATATGAGCCGATGCTGTGTGCACCCTACCCGCCATTCTTGAACGGGAGATGGCGGGATGTCCATTCATTGAGGAAGTCTGGAGTTGCATTCATGTCGGGCTCAGAGGGAGAGTGAGATAATGAACGCCCGATCTATCGGAAATCGGCAAACAGGCGACGATCATCAGGACCTATGTTCCCTGCGTGTCACTTCTTTGCCGATCTCACCTCGACAATGACCGACACAGCGTTCTCGGCTCCCTTTAGAGACCTCACCATTCCCACCACGCTCCCTGAGACGATGTTCTCCACGAAGGGACCGACCGAAACGGTGTGACCATCGGCCATTATCCTCACGAAACCAGAACTGAGGCTCTGGCAGTTCGAGACACTGGCTTTCCCATCGGCGATCTGTTGGGCCATTTCCCAGCAGGTCGGAAACCCACACTTTCCGCAGTCGAAACCCGCCAGCTGCCTGAATGCCCTCTCCACCGACACGGAGTGTCTGATGTAACCAAGTGCTTGCTCAATAACCTGCTGGGGACCTTCACCCCTGGCAACTATCTCGCCCCCGGCCTCGGCATCGCCAAGCACGACCTTCGGTATGTCGCTGCCCTTGAACCCCTCCACCAGGATCACATCGGGAGTGGAAAGACCCTGCACCAATACCAGAGCCTCGTCCAGTGCTCCCTCTCCATGGATATAGGTCACAATGGAGTCCGATGATACGGCCGTCGATGAGGCGGCGCCCGCCTCCAGATGTCTCGTTGTGTCCTTGCCCTCGGGGAGAAGTCGCTCATCCTCGTGAACGTGCTTGACCGTGGCCACGCTCATGCCATCTCCCCGGAGCGCAGTGACAAGGGAGGTGACCAGCTCGGTCTTGCCCGAATTTGAAAATCCCGCTATACCTAGTAGCATGTGATGTGATAATCCACGCGAGTGCAGAAAAGGGTTTTCGTTATTTCATGCCGTTGATCGGGAGTACACTCATACCGGAGAACATGTTCCTGAGATCCGAAGCACCGCTCTCCGACAGCAGGTGGAGATGGGAGCTGCATCGGCAGTCAGAGGAGCCGAAGCCTCTCACCGGTTCCCTGGACCCGGGCATGGAGGCCACCAGCCTGTTAAGGAAACATTCCAGCCTTGCTGTCGAGGGGATGACAAGTGCCTCCACTGCCCTGCCCTCGTCCAGAAGGTAGTCTATGTGCCATCTCCTTCTCCTGTGATCTGAAAAATGCCTTGCCAACCTCCCCTCCAACCCATTCAGGGCGGATCCACAGTAGGCGTAGGTGCCCTCCTCGAAGTCAAAGAGACCCAAACTCCCCACCCTGATAGTGGCGGGGCGTTCCAGGTCCACGAGCAGTATGTAGGAGCCCCTAGTGACATGACCGTTGCCGATATTGAGGCAGGGTGAATTCATCGATATCCCCCGATGAGGGGTTCCCGGAGACGTGACATACCCCCACGACCGGAGAACGCGGGATCCCTGTCCACAGGTATCATCAATCTCAGATTTATCGGTTATCTTGAGAGATGAGGCGTCTCGAAGTTCGGTGGGAGCCTGGACGGTATTCACCTGTGCCGTTTTCAAGATGCCCTATGGCAAGGATGATATCCGCCATCCGGTTGGTGAGGTGCTATCCTGCCCAGCGCATCCCCTTCCAATCGCCACGATATGATGACTCTGGGTCGTTTCCAGAATGACCTTGACGTGGTACATCAGCATCGATCTCGAGAAGTGACCTGATTACCCTTCGTCCGAATCATCCTGAACCAAGTTCTCGATGGCGGACGACCACATCAGCGTGCTGGGCCCGGTCATGTACATCGTTACATCGAGGGTCTCCCTCAGATCATCCTTTGTGGCACCTGCCTCCATGGCCCTGTCAGCATGGAATTCAAGGCATGTCTCGCATCTCAAGAGGCAGGACAGCGCGACAGCGATCAGCTCCTTCTCCCTGACGGTGAGCGCTCCCGGCTTGAATATCTCGTTCTTGTACTTGTACAGGGCCCTGGCGACCGATGGTCTTTGCTCAGCCAGTAATTCCAGGCTCATTCCTCAGGGATATAGGCACCATGTATAAAAACCTGAGGTTCTCC
>CAZQLP010000011.1:0-7409 GCA_964594225.1 uncultured Methanomassiliicoccales archaeon | reverse complement strand
CTGGAGACGATCATCTTGGGCGGCTCCTCGCTCCTCCTGCCGATTAGCAGCTCCCCGCATTCGGGGCAATAGGTGTTCTGACGATCGTCATCCAAAACCCCAGCCAGGTAAGGATACCTGATACCGGCATCCCTGGCCATCCGATAGGCCCTGGCCATGGTCTCCATGCTCTGCTCCGGAAGATGGGACAGCCTGAACGAGGGATAGAAACGGTAGAGGTGGAGCGGGGTGTTCTCACCCATCTCCCCCACCGCCCATTCGAAGAAGCTGCCCAGCTCCCGATCGGAGTCGTTCATCCCGGGGATGAGGAGGTAGGTGAGTTCCACGTGCACCCCCGCCTCCCTCGCCGAAGCACAGGTGAGCAGGACGTCCTCCAGGTGCCCGCCGCAGTTGCTGATGTAGAACTCCTCTGAGAACCCTTTGACATCGATGTTCATTACATCCACCAGAGGAACGGCATCGTCCAGCGCATCAGGGGAGATGAACCCATTGGTGTTCATCAAGGTAAATAGACCCTGTTCCCTGGCGATCACGGCGGTGTCCAGGATGAACTCCAGCCACACTATCGGTTCGTTGAAGGTCCACGCGATCCCGTCCACCTCATTCTCCACGGCTTGAGAGACCACCAGACCCGGGGTGGTGCTCTCGGTGGGCACTCTCCCCTTTCTCCCGCGGGCAAGCACGCTGTTCTGGCAGTTGTCGCAGTTGAAATTGCACCCGAATGTCCCGAGGGAGAGCAGCATGGAGCCCGGTCGATAATGGAACACGGGCTTCCTCTCTATGGGATCGATGGCGGAGGCACAGACCTCGCCGTAGGAAAGGGAGACCATCCTCCCCCCCTGGTTCATCCTCGCACCGCATATGCCCGTCTCTCCATCACCGAGGAGGCAGTGGTGGGGACAAAGCCCGCACCTCGTTCTCTCGTCCTCATAGGACCACCACCTGGTGACTCCCTCTTCGCGTGTCAACGAGACTGCTATAGCGTTGCAATAAGAACAATGTTGCCCGATCAGACCCCCATTCCCACCAGGTCGGAGAGGCTTCCCAACCGCAGGAGACCTATATCGCTGCAGGCCACGACCTGCGCCTCACTCATGTCCCTGCCCCTGAGCACGGGGGAGAGGAACTCCCCCGGTTCCATGGACGAGAGATCGGTACCCAGCGCAAGGGGCGAGAATGCCGGTACCACCGTCACACCCATCGAGACGTGGTGAAGGAAGCATGGAAGCTTCACGAACGCCCCCACGCCGTCCATGAGCCGCAACGATGGGTGTTCGTGACCCATCACCAGGGGTCTCTCCCCGCAGTCCACGTGGCCGTGTGCAAGGGTCATCTCTCCTACCTTGAGGGAGTCCACCAGGGGGATCCCCATCCTGGATGATATCGTGGCCAGGTAATTATCATGATTCCCCCGGATCAGGGTCACCTCGGCCGAGGACTGAAGCAGGGAGAGGATAGACTGGACCTCCCTCCATTCCTGATCCAGGTTCCGGCTGAACTCGTGCTTGAGGTCCCCGAGCACCACCACCCTCTCCGGTTCGAAGCGGTCCAGCATGTCGGCGAGCAGCTCCGTCATCTGCCGCGTCTGGATCCGGGGCAGGTACATGCCGTCCTTGGCGAGGGAGCTCTCATACCCCACGTGCAGATCCGCTATGACCATCGTTCCGTCGATGATCAGGCATCTGTCCGAATGAATTTTCACGCCGGGCATCAGTTCCATGCTCTCCATGCGGCGGTCCTCGATCCATCACCTCCCTTCACCCTATTTCTAAATTTTCCATCTCGATGAGGGCAACAACTTTCGAGGCACCCTCCGAAACCATCTTGATTCCCGCGACCCAATCACCATAGGATGATCCGGAGGACCTTCATCATCCTTCCCTCGATAGGCAAGATCACCGAGAGGTCACTCTGGATGAGCGGAATCAGGTACTGGGAGGATTTCCTGGAAGTGGACTCCATCCACAGGATCTCGGAACGCAGGAAGAGAGGACTTGACCGTCAGCTCGTGGAAGCCCGGGAGATGTTGGACATGGGGGGGTCGGAGTACTTCACCTCCATCCTGCCCACCTCCGAGCACTGGAGGCTGTTCAGGGAGCTGGAAGGGGAAGTGACATACCTGGACATCGAGACCGACGGGCTCAGACATGATTCCAAGGTCACCGTGGTCGGCATCCACAGGGACGGGAGGACGACCGCCCTCGTCAACGGTGTCGACCTGGACAGGGATTCCCTGTCAGAGGCCCTGAAGGGAACCAAGCTGCTGGTGACCTTCAACGGGAGAAGCTTCGACATTCCGCTCCTGGACTTCAACTTCCCGTTCTCGGTACCCCGCGTCCCGCACTTCGACCTGCGCCACGGCTGCGCCAGGATCGGGTTGAGGGGAGGACTGAAGAGGATAGAGCGGGCGTTGGGAATAGCGAGGCCCCAGGAGGTCGACTACGTCACGGGGGAGCAGGCCGCCTACCTCTGGAAGCTCTGGGAAAGGAGAGGGAACGAGAACGCGCTCGGGCTGCTGTGCAGGTACAATGAAGAGGACACCAAGAACCTGGAACCCCTGGCCAGGCATACCTATGAGAAATTGATGAAGGAGGCCGATGGAGGCGTATCAAGATGAACGCTCCTGACATCGAGGGGTTCTGGAGCTCCGCTGAGGAGATGGCCGAGTTCCTTCTGGACGCGGATGACGTGACGGTGGTCGCGCACATCGACGCCGATGGTGTGAGCTCTGCCTCAATCGCCTCCAGCTCCCTCGAGAGAGCGGGCGTGCCCCACACGGTGAGGTTCATCAAGAAGCTGGACCCCCCGGAGATGGAGAGTGTGAACATGGAGGGGACGGGGGCGGTCTGGCTGGTCGATTTGGGGAGCGGCTCCTACTCCCAGCTGAGACATCCCGGGGCGTGCGTGAGCGATCATCACGTTCCGGATATGAGGGCCAGGGGACTCCAGAGAAGCGGTCAGAACACCCTCTTCTCGTTCTTCTCCAGGCACCTGAACCCCCACCTGTTCGGGATTGATGGATCCACCGAACTGAGCGGGTCCGGAACCACGTACTGCGTGGCGAAGAAGATGGATGCCCGGAACAGGGATCTGTCGGCCATCGCCCTGGTGGGGGCGGTGGGGGACTTCCAGGACTCGGCGGAGTGCCGTCTGAATGGATTCAACAGGACCATACTCGCTGAGGCTGAGAACGAGGGGATCATTAGGGCCGAGGTGGACATCCGGCTGTTCGGCAGGGAAACCAGGCCGGTGGACAGGCTGTTGCAGTATTCTGCGGATCCCTACCTGCCCGGCCTCACCAACAACCGGGACGGATGCAGGCTGTTCATCCAGGAGCAGGGCGTGGACCTCAAGGAAGGGGAGAGGTGGAGGTGCTGGATCGACCTTACCCAGGAGGAGAGAGTCAGGATGACAAGCGCCCTCTGCCACCTGCTGCTTGACTCCGGGAGAGGCGCGGCGGCGGTCCGGAGGATGATCGGGGAGGTCTACATACTGCCCAAGGAGAAGGAGGGGACCGAGCTGCACGACGCCAAGGAGTTCTCCACCCTGCTCAACGCCTGCGGCAGGTACGGCTTCGCCGAGGTGGGGCTGCAGGTGTGCAAGGGCGACAGGGGACAGTCCCTGGAGACCGCGGTCAAGCTCCAGAGGGGTCACCGGAGCAACCTGGCCGGCGCGATAGACCAGGTGAAGGAGAGGGGCCTGCACCGCAGGGAGTGGATACAGTACTTCCACGGACAGGATGAGATCATCGACAGCATAGTCGGAATCGTCGCGGGCATGGTCCTTGCTTCTGGGGAAATACCCTCCGACCTGCCCGTGATCGCCTTCGCCCTGTCGGAGGGCGGCAAGGTCAAGGTCTCCACCAGGGGGACCAGGGACATGGTGAGAAGGGGATTGGACCTCGCCTTGGCGATCAGGCTCGCCGCAGAGAGCGTTGGTGGCACGGGCGGCGGACACAACATCGCCGCCGGAGCGACAATAGGGACCGGAATGGAGGAGGATTTCCTGGACGAGATCGAGCGGATCATCGCCCGGCAGATGGGGGCCGATCGAGAAGCATGAGGAGTATGGCCTTCTGGGCGTGAAGGCGATTCTCGGCCTCGTCGAAGACCACGCTCTGCGGTCCATCCATTACCTCGGCGGAGATCTCCAGTCCACGATGGGCGGGCAGGCAGTGCAGAACGATGGCGTCCTTCTTCGCCTTTGACAGCAGTTCCGAGTTGATCTGATAGGGAGCGAATACCCTCTCGCGCTCCTCCTCCTCGCCCTCCTGTCCCATGGACACCCAGACGTCGGTGTACAGGATGTCCGCTCCCTCCACCGCCTCCTCCGGGTCCTCGTCGATCGAGGACCGACATCCATTGCCCGAGGCGATCTCCTTCGCTTTCCTGGCGAGGAGGGTGTTTGGGTGGTAATCTTGAGGACAGCAGGCCACGAAGTCCATGCCCACTATGGCGGCCCCCAGCATCAGAGAGTTGCAGACATTGTTTCCGTCCCCGAAGTACACCATCTTCATGCCGGCCAACTTTCCCTTGTGCTCCATGATCGTCTGGAGATCGGCCACGATCTGACACGGATGCTCCAGGTCGTCGAGTCCTGATATGACCGGGATCGTGGAGTTCTCCGCCAGCTCCCTGACGGTCCGGTTGCTGAAGGCGCGGTACAGTATGGCGTCCAAGAACCTGCTGAGGACCCTGGCGGTGTCAGGGATGGTCTCCCCCCTTCCAATCTGAAGGTCCTTGGGACTCAGATAGAGGGCATGACCTCCCAGCTGGAACATCCCTACCTCGAAGGACACCCTGGTGCGGGTGGATGACTTCTCGAAGATCATCCCCAGCGTCTTGCCCCTCAGGGGCAGGTCGGTACCCTTCTCTCCCTTCTTAATCGCAATGGCGTCGTGGACCAGCCGCTCGAGGTCGTCCTCGATGTCCAGGATCGAAATAACATCACGCTTCATTGTCTCGTCGGGTGGTAGAGCGGTCCGCCTATTAACGGTTGTGTGCGGTGAGCTACAATCATGGAGTGGAAGTGTCCATTGTGATTCACGGGGGCAGAGAGAACTGAAGAAAGGGATGAACGATGTGGAGTCAAATCACCTGGGCAGGAGGTGGCTGCCAAGGTCGATGGAGATCGACCTCTGATCGCGGGGTTCCCTGCCCTTGCCCCTCATATTACCACCATTTTACGATAAAACGATGTATTATCGTTAATATCTCATTTTGTTTAATGGAAGGGATATTTTTAAGCCTTTCCAATATTTTATATCGATAAAATACGATTTGAGTGATGGAATGAAGAAGATCGGCGCAGATCAGATCAAGGTGCTCTCGGATCCCAACCGCCTTTCAATCCTGTCACTATTATCCATGAGGGAGATGACCACCACCCAGATTTCACAGCTTCTTGGGATAAGCATCCAGAACGCCCAGTACCACATCAAGAAACTGGCCGGGGCGGAGCTCATCTCCAACACCCGCTCGGAGATCGTGGGGAACCTGGTGGAGAGGTACTACCGTTCGGCCTTCGAGCCGGGGATGATATCGGATGCGGCGGAGGAGGCCACCGTCGACATCTCCGAGAGGGCGGACCTTGTCTTCGCGGCCATGGGGGCCATAAAGGGCATATTGAACAGGGGAATCACAATACTGGACGAGAGGGGGGAGAATTACTTTCTGAGGCCTGAGAGCCGCCCCCGGTATCCGTTCGGGGTCAACTACGTGATCCTGCCGAACACCCCTGGGAGCGCGGAGAGGGTCGAGGTCCTGGTCGCCGGGCTCGAGAAGGAGATACGATCCCTGGCCATGGAGTTCCGGGACGAGACGAAGGAGAAGTTCGCCCTGCTGTACGCCCTGTTCCCATACGATTGAACCATCTCCACGCTGAGCCGGGGACCGGGAAAAGTTTATCTATTCCGAAGCAATCCAAGTTCCCCTCATGGCCGGGATGGGGTAGCCTGGTTATCCTGTGGGACTGTGGATCCCTTGAGTCGAGTTCAAATCTCGGTCCCGGCCCTTTCCATTGATTCTCCCCTCAGCTTTGGGTATGAGCACCTCGCACTCCCGTTCCAGGAGGGCGAGATCCCTGATATCCATCGTGATCGGGTCCACTGGTATCAGCACCTTCACATTCCCGGCCGCCGCCTCGTCCCTGAGGCGTATATGAACTTGAGCGCCTTCCCCATCGGGTTGTTGACCATCAGGTACTCAATCCCCTCCAACATGGCTTCCAGCATCGCGATCCGGTCCTAGCAAGAAAGAGTGCTGCTTAAAGGGAGCCTAGTCCATGTCGGAGTTGATAATTTCTTGACTGTCTGAAGGTTCTATGAACTCGAATTCCCTCTCGAAGAATGCGATTTCCGAGTCCTCCATCACGTTAGGGTCCAGGGTAACTATGAGTCTCGCTTCATTCAGCACGGCCTCGTCCGAGATGGTGTACAGCATCTTCAGCACCTTTTCGACCCGGTTCTCGGAGATCAGGAACTCCAGCCCATCGAGTATGATGACGGCCCTTTCGCTCTTCCTGATGAAGTCGATCACCATGTGCTCCAGTATCGAGAGGTTCTTCGGTTCCATCCGGTCATGACCAGGCTGATTGGCCAGCCAGATTATGGGCGTCCTCTCTAGGCCGTACCTCTGCTTAATGATATCGGGATAGGACCGGGATATCACCAGACCCTGGACACCCTTAGAGAGCTCGACCTTGAAGAGTCGATATGAGAGGTCCGGCTTCCGCTCCTTGATCATGACGCAGGGAGAGACGATATCGATCTCCTCTGTCCTGGGCTGGTCGTACACGACCAGCGATTCTTCCATCACGGGGTTGATCATGAACATCTTGTATCTCAGGATTCCGTAGGCGAAGATCAGCACGGTGATTATGTATGCCAGCCCTCCAAGATCAAGGACCCCGGTGGCGTATGGTTCTATCGCGTACAGAAACCCGATATACACTATCGGGAATACGATCCCCAGCGAGAGAAGGACGCATTCCTCCCTTGCCTCGGGATTGCTGGAGGAAGTGTAGGTCCGATAGAGCAGGTAAACGCTCGCTACGGTGAAGACGACCGAGACCATGAGAAGGTAAGCTAGACAGACGTCCCCTATCATCCACCCGAAATTCTGCTCAACAACGTCCCCAGTGAGAAGGGCGCCCACGGTGCCGATCGCGATTAATATGGCGCTGTAGTGGAACTTGTACCTCCATAAAGGACTCTCGAAATTCTCGTATGGGAGCTGGGATGAGATGTACAAATATCCACCGATCATCAGTGTGTAAAAAAGCATCTGGAATCTGGTTATCATGGAGGCCAGGGCCGCATCCGCTGCGGTCATGGTCAAGAAAGCGGTCAGGTTGACGAAAAAGCCCATGAGCATGATGACGAAGAACGCCTGAGCAATGGTGAACCTGGG
>CAZQLP010000010.1:9544-29012 GCA_964594225.1 uncultured Methanomassiliicoccales archaeon | reverse complement strand
GCCGTCAATCTGCCTTCTATGGCCGGATCGGACGGGATCGTCTCCGTTGATGAGGTGATCGCCCTTGGTTGCGTGGTGGAGTTCACCAGCGACGTCTACATCGCCGGGAACACCCTGACCGCCGCCGCGTGGGCATACTTCGATGCCGCCATTATAGCCGACGTGTTCGGATACGTGAGCATCGGAGGCGACCTCACCGTGGACGCTGCCTTGGAGATCTACAACAACACGGCCGAATGCACCGGTTACGGAGGCGGAGCCGGCATCGTTACCCAGATGGACTTGGAGGACGAAGACTTCGGCGGTTACGCCGGGGACAGCCCCCAGGCTGCTGGAGCCATGAACGCAACCGTTCTCATCTGGGATAACACGATCCTGAACTTCGAAGTCGGCATCTATTTCGACAACGATGTCGGTATGTGGGACTTCTGGGGTGATTTCGAAGCCACCATCGATATCCTGATCATGGACAATTGGATCGAGGCATACGACGGCATCTATGGCTACATTGATGCCTGGTGCGGATTCGACTACTACTTCCCCTCCTTCGAGGAGGAGATATCGTCATCCACAACGGCCGACTTCCTGACGACCATCACCGGGAACGATATCTTCGTCGATGACTACGGTATATACATATATTACGATGCGGGCTCGGAGGAGGACTACTACGGTACATTCGCCAATGCGATGTGCACGGTGGATAACGTGATAGTGATCTACGACAACACCATCGAAACCGCCTATTACGGCATCTACTTATACGGGGATGAATGGGCATACAGCGGGGAGGCACAGACATCCACATCCACGATCATCGACATCTACGGCAACACGCTGACTTCCACGGAGGGTGTGATGACGGCGTACGGTTATGCCATCGAGATCGATTGGTACTCCTACGCCGTGGCCGGATATTATGACTTCGACGACGCCCCTGTGCTGAACACCGTGTTCCTGGTGGGCATCAACGACAACGTCATTGACGGGTTCTATACCGGCGTGTACATCTATCAGGACATCGACACCGAATACGGTCTGTCCTATGTCGATGCTCTGACCGAGATCGATATCGTGGACAACATTGTAACCGCCGATTACGGCATCTACGTCGATGTGGAGGCTGATGACTACCAGAGCTCTCAGCTCGACCAAGCGAGCGACGCCACGGCCGATGTGTACGTTGAGATCCTTATCGAGACCAACGTCCTCAACCCCATCGAGGAAAGTATGTCGACGCTCGGAATCGAGGAAGGCATCTATGTCTACGTCGACTCCGACTCCAACATAAACGACGAGATGTGGGTCTGGATACAGAGCAACACCCTGAACGGCGACGCTTCTTCCTACTATGGGATTGAAGCGTATGGCGAGGACGCCAACGTGTGCTTCGTCATCACGCTGAACACCGTCGACATGTTCGAGTACGGCATCTACGCAGAATACGGCAACATGGAGATCACACACAACACCGTGACCAACGCCTGGGAGATCGGAGTCTACGTCTATGATGTCTGGGGGGTTGTCAGCGACAACACCGTCACTGACTGCTACTACGGCATCGATATCGACTATGTCTACGACCTGGTCGTATCCGACAACGTGATTACCACGACCTGGGAGATGGAGATGTCCGACGGCATCTATGTCTACAACGCCGACAACCTCACGATAGAGGACAACATTATTGACGGTTACGAATACGGCATGGAGGTGTACTATGCCGACAACTCGCTAATCACGGGCAACACCGTGCTCAACTCCATGTATGACGCCGTCTACCTGTACTATTGCGAATACACCGAGTTCACCGACAACCTGGTCCAGACCGGGTACGATGACGGTGTGTATGTTGGCTCCTGCTACGATTTCATCGTGGCTGACAACGTCATCAGCGACTTCATGGACGACGGTCTGCGCATCTACAATTCCAATCGTGTCATCGTGGCGGATAACGAGATCTTCGACGTCATGGATGACGGTCTTGATATCCAGAACTCCTATGATATCGAGTTGTACAACGGCTTGTTCTACGACTGCGGCGACTACGCTGTCTACGGCAGTTCGTACTCCATGATCTGGTACATCGACGATGTGGCCGAGGTCAGGAACTCCCCAGTGTACTTCGAGGGCGATGTTATCGTGCAGGACGGAGGATGGCTCAACACCGACTTCGTCAGCTCGTTCGATGTCGTCGACGACTACTACGATGGCGTTCCCGCTATCGTGGTGGAGGAGGGCGGTCTACTCACTGCGACCAACACAGTCTTCGGCGGTTACTGGTACTACACGAACGGCTACGCCTGGCTCTTCGACGTGTTGGGCGCCATGGAGATGGACAACTCGTGGATCTACGGCGCATATCAGCTGTACTGCGGGCCTGACTCCAATGTGACCATCCATGCCAGCGTGATCGCGTACAACGTTCTGAACGGTGTCTACGTGGACAACTGCGATCCCGTGCTCGCCTTCGTGGAGATCCACAGCAACGGCGGCGCGGGCGTGTTCATCACTGGCGAGGCCGCGGAACCGGTAATCAAGGACTGCATCATCACGTACAACGAGCGTGGGATCTACGCCTATGAGGCGTCCCTTGGTCAGGTCATCGACAACCTGATTGCCTACAACGACATGACCGGTATATACGTCGAGGGCGTGACCGGAGAGATACACGACAACATCCTGATGTTCAACCAGAGGGAGATCTTCGTGCTAGGCTCCGAGGTCACCATCGAGGACAACCAGATCGGTTACTCTGTCCTGATAGACATCATGGCCGAGTACTGGCCACTCATTATGAGCGAGTTGTCCGAGAGTCCGCTTTCCAGCTGGTCATTCAGCCCCGAGGACATGCTCGCTTTGATGTCCAACCACATCGGCGTGTACGTCGAGGATTCGGTCGTTGAGTGCAGCGGCAATGTCTACGGCATGCTGTCCTACGCTCTGTACGCGGTCGACTCCGCTGTACTGTTCATGGACTCGGTGGAAATGAACACTCTGGTCATACCGTACTTCGACGAGTTCTACAGCATGTACAACATCACGCTGCCCATCTTCGTCTACGACGGGATATTCGCTTCCGGCTCGGAAATTGATGTCATGAGCGCATACATCGAGGTCCTTGACGACGCGGTGTTCCTGGAGGCGACCGAAGCGGTCGTGAACTCATGTGAGTTCGATGCGGGCGACTTCGACCTCTACGCCATGGACGGCTCTACCGTGGATGTCTACGGAACGGAGCTGGACAAGGTCAAGGCGGAGGACACCTCTACAGTCGATGTTTGGGCTGTGCTGACCGTCTACACCGTCGATCCAGACGGTAACGCGGTCGTCGCCTACGTGATGGTATTCGACTCGGTGCACACCTACCCGATGGCCGAGGGCAACTCGTCCGAGGACGGGGTGTTCGCGGTAACGGTAATGACCGCGGAATGGACCAGCGCTGGTCAGGACACCAGCTTCAACCCATACACGGTAAACGCCCACTTCGAGGGTGGGAATGCAGTCGACACAGTCACCGTTGACGGACCTACTGAGGTCACACTGCAGGACCCCGGACCACCGACATCCGAGGTGGACGTCGGTGTAGCCGTGGCAATAGCAGTCCTAGGTGGCATCGTCCTGATCATAGCTCTGCTGACCCTGGCCGTCAGACCATAAACCTTTTCCTTTCCCTTCTTATTTTTTTTACCGTTCAGCGCGAGCTGGAAAAGAATTAATGAGGGGAAGCGCCATTCCACGACGGTGACACCCAATGAGCTACTCGGCCGAGACCATCGAGCTGCTTGAGAAGAAAGGCGCGGTGGAGGGCGACACGCTGTCCGTCAGGAGCAGGGGCAGGGATCATCGGGGCGTGCTGATGCCCCACCACGAGTTCTCCCACCCCGACGTCATTGTGATCAAGCTCGGCAATGGATACAACATAGGGATCAACATAGCCAGCATCGATTCCATGGAGGTCTTGGAGAAGGCGGGGAACCGCTACCGTCCCACTGGGGAGGTGCCTCCATCGGACAATGAGAAGGTGGTCACCATCATTGGCACCGGGGGAACAATAGCCAGCTACGTCGACTATCGGACCGGCGGCGTCCACCCGGCCCTCTCATCCGAGGATCTCGTCTCCACCGTCCCGGAGATATCCGAGATCTGCTCGGTGAGGGCAGAGCTCCTCTTCTCCATATACAGCGAGAACATGGACGTGGAGAAGTGGCGGTCCCTCGCGGCCAGCGCGGCGGACCGTCTCGACCAGGGGGACGAGGGCGTGATAATCCCCCACGGCACGGACACCATGGGATACACCTCGGCCGCCCTCTCGTTCATGCTCGATTCTCCCCCAAGATCGGTGATACTGGTGGGGGCGCAGCGGTCATCCGATCGCCCCTCATCCGACGCGTACACCAACCTCCTGTCCTCGGCGAGATTCGCCGTGGACGCTGACGCGGCGGAGGTATGTGTCATGATGCACGGCTCACCCTCGGACACGGAGGTGCTCGTTCACAGGGGAACCAGGGTGAGGAAGCTTCACACCAGCCGAAGGGATGCGTTCAGGAGCGTGAACGACCGCCCCCTGGCAAGGGTGGACATCGAGGGGGGAATAGAGATCATCTCAGGCTGCCGAAGGAAGTCGAGCGACAAGGTGCGGCTCAGGGACACCATGGTGGAAGACGTGGCGCTCATACAGTTCTATCCAGGAATGGACCCCGATAGATTCAAGGACACGATAATGTCCCATTCGGGCGTGGTGGTGGCGGGCTCGGGCCTCGGTCACGTGTCCTCCAGGATGGTGAAGCTGTTGGGGAGGGCGGTGGAGAGCGGCATACAGATTGGGATGACATCACAGTGCCTTTTCGGCAGGGTGAACCTCAACGTCTACGACACCGGGAGGGACCTGATCACCGCGGGGGTGATCCCGCTGGAGGACATGCTGCCAGAGACCGCGTACGTCAAGATGATGTGGGTGCTTGGCCAGACGTCGGATGCCGGTGAGATCGAAAGAATGATGAGGGCGAATCTCAGGGGAGAGATCTCGGAGAGGAGGGAGATCGACGAGTGAGTTGACCGCTGGATTGGAGATACATCAGCAGCTGGACACCCGCAAGCTGTTCTGCTCCTGTCCCTCGCGCCTGGTGGAGGAGGAGGGCCCGATCCTGTTCAGGAGGCTGAGGCCGGCGCAGAGCGAGATGGGAAAGGTGGACAGGGCGGCACTCGCCGAGGCCGAGAAGGATCTTCGATTCAGGTACCAGTCGCCGCCGGGCGTGAGCTGTCTGGTGGAGGCCGACGAGGAGCCCCCCCACGCGGCGAACGATGAGGCCATCGACGTGGTCCTAACAGTATCCGCGCTGCTCAACGCCGAGGTGGTGGACGAGATCCACTTCATGCGCAAGATCGTGATAGATGGGTCGAACACCACAGGCTTCCAGAGGACGGCCCTGGTGGCCATGAACGGTCATTTCGAGCTGAACGGGAGGAGGATATCGGTGCCATCCATCTGCCTGGAGGAGGACGCCGCCCGGAAGGTGAAGGTCGGGAGGGGAGAGGTCACATACAAGCTTGACAGGTTTGGCATACCCCTCGCGGAGGTGGCCACTGGTCCCGAGCTCCATTCGGCGGAGGAGGTGATGCAGGCGGCCGAGATGCTGGGCTCGATCATGAGGGCCACCCGCAGGGTCAAGAGGGGGCTTGGCACCATCAGGGAAGATGTCAACATATCCATTCCCGGAGGCGCGAGGGTGGAGATCAAGGGTGTCCAGGATCTGAGAATGCTTCCGGTCTACGTGGAGATAGAGGCGCAGAGGCAGCGCTCGCTGCTGGATATCAAAGGGATACTGAATAAGAGGGAAGTTCCTCCGGTTCAGGTGAAGATATCCGATGTGACCGACCTGTTCGTTGACTCAAGGTCCAAGGTGATCTCATCCGCCCTCGGGTCCGGGGGCAAGGTACTGGTCGTGGCTCTCCCTGGGTTCGCCGGGGTGTTGAGAAACGATGATGAAGGCCTGAGGCTGGGCGCGGAGCTTGCTCAAAGGGCGGTGATAATGGGTGTCAATGGCATATTCCACTCAGACGAGCTTCCAGCTTACGGCGTCACCCAGGACGATGTGGATGCCCTGTTCGACCGCCTGTCGCTGGGGGAGAATGACGCTTTCGCCATCTGCTCCGGGATGCCCGGGAAGGCAGGTGCGGCCATCGAGGCTGTTGTGTGGAGGGCCAATGAGGCATTGGAAGGCGTCCCGGAGGAAACCAGGGATCCGCTGCCCGACGGGACATCGAGGTACAGCAGGCCCCTGCCCGGAGCGGAGAGGATGTACCCCGAGACCGACGTGCCGCCAATAACAATAGGTCATGAGAGGAGGCGAAGGGCACTGGACACCCTTCCCGAACTCACCAAGGAGCGGGCGGAGAGGCTTTCGAGGGAGAACGACGTCCATATTCAGCTCACCAACCAGATGGTGAGGGAGGGGAGCGACATTCTCTTCGAGGAGATCATCGCCATCGATCCTTCTCTTGCGGGCGTGGCCGCGACGACACTCACGAGCACCTTCACCGAGATCGGGAGGGAAGGCCTCTCACCACTGGACATCGACGATGAGGAGGTGAAGGCCGCGTTCTCAAGGCTGATGGAGGGGGACTACGCCAAGGAGGCGCTGCCCGATATCTTCCGGATGATGGCGGGGGGTTCCACCCTGGACCATGCGGTGGAAGAGCTTGGCCTGTGGGGCATGGGCGAGGGAGACGCGGTGGAGATAATCTCCAGGATCGTGGAGGAAAGGAAGGAATTCATCAGGACGAGGGGCATGGACGCCGTGGGGCCCCTCATGGGCGTGGTCATGCGGGAGCTCAAGGGCAAGATCGATGGCGGGCGTGCCAGCGATATCCTGAAGACCGAGATATCCAAGCTGCTGGGCTGAAAGGGAAGGTTGGTGGGAAAGCCCACTCGGCGCCGCGCGGTTCGTAATGAATCAGAGTTTGTCGTTCTGGATCTCCGCGAGATCGATCACCTGGCTCAGGCTGAGGGGCGTATCGTCAGCGTAATAGTCGATGAACACACAGACATCACCATTGCGGAAGTACATGATCATATCAGTACCGTCTCCATTTTCGTCGATATAGAAGCCCTCATCACCCACCCAGAGTGGCTGAGTGGTGGATGATATATCATACTGGTCCTTCATCGTGTCATACCAGTAATCGGCGCTGGTCGTCTCGTCGAAATCCAGGACCCCGATGATCAGGAACTCTGTGGAGTTCCAAACGTCCTCGCTATCAGAGAAGTAGGCGATGGCGAAAGAGCCGAAATCACCCTGCCAGGCTGGATAATCCACCCCGTAGATCTGGGTCCAGTTGAAGCTGTACCATCCTGCGGGCAGATCGTCCTCGCTCACGATGAAATCGGCAGCATTGTCGCCGGTGTCCCCGTTGCCTCCGTCTCCCTGGTCACCGCCGTCATCGCCACCGCCCAAGCAGCCTGTGAGGGCCACGATGACGAGGACCAGACAGAGCAGTAGAACTACCATTCTCCCCGGGATGTTCATGGACATGGATTCCCATCTCAGGCATATATCTTTTTCCGATATTGAAAACACAAGCTCAGGTGCTTTCTCAGCTCGAACGGTGCTTTCGAGGCCGCAGTCACCGTGATCGTTGACGGATACGATCGCGATCGAGAAGTGGAGGCAGAGTGGAGAACGCGGCTATCGGATGTGGCTACCTGGATATCCTCCCAGGTCTGGCGGAACAGTGACGGCCTTCGTATGCAACCCCACTACCGTTCGAGGAGGAGGACCCTCAGTTCCTCGAAGAAGAACGAGCGGATAGCCACCGTGCTCACCCTGAACCCCGTTAGGTCGTCTGAAAGACCGGCCTGATCGATCTTGGAAGAGACCAGCAGGAGCACCCTGCCGTTGCCTGTTAGGTGTGAGGGGACGCCCTCCAGGAACCTGCCGACCACCTCCATCCCTCCCTCGCCGCCCGACCACGCCCTCTCAAGCTCACCCTCCTCCATGACTGGGAGGTAGGGGGGGTTGAACAGGATGAGGTCGAATTCCCCCCCCACATCCGAGAACAGATCGGAATGGAGAACCTCCACATCCACCCCGTTCGCCGATGCGTTCTTCCGGGTACATTCCACCGCATTGGGGTTGATGTCCACGGCCGTCACCCTTGCCCCACGTCTAGCGCAGTGGATGGAGATGATGCCCGTACCGCATCCCATTTCCAGCACCCTCTCCCCTCTTGTGAAATCCACGCAGTCGAGCAGAAGGAAAGTGTCGTCGTCCGGCACGTAGACTAGATCACACTCCTCGATGTCGATCAGGGAATCGAACTTCATGGTGTCCCTCCATAGAACCTGACATTCCGGTAATGACGAAACTGATTTCACTGGATAAGACCTTAGGTCCACCGGTGAAGGATTGGACCTGTTCTCGGTGATCTCCATAGCCGTCATCGTGGGCTCGATCATCTTTGGATTCTGGAGGAAGGTGGACCTGGTCCCAGTGCTGATCATGGCCAACCTCCTGGTGTTCATGTTCACCATACTCTCCCCCTGGAACGGGCTGTACCAGGTCCAGCTCGACCTGGGTTTCAGGCCCATCTACCTCCAGACGGGTGACGACCTCTACACGATATTCACCCAGATGTTCGTGCACGCGGACGTCGCGCACATCATCTTCAACATGCTCTTCCTGTACCTGATAGGGGTGCAGCTGGAGGAACGGATTGGCAAGAACAGGTTCGCGGTCATCTACTTCGCCGCCGGGATCATTGGCGTGGTGGCGCAGTCCATCCTCAACTGGGGCTCCTACACCATCATAATAGGGGCGTCGGGTGCCATATCGGGGACGATGGGGGCCATGCTCCTCCTGTATCCCCGGGACAAGATCCCGTTCTTCCTGGGCCCCATCTTCCTGCCGAACATACCGGTCTGGGCAGGCGTGGGGAGCTGGTTCGCCATCCAGGTGTTATACTTCTCCTTCGACGCGTCCGGGCCAGTGGCGTACATGGCGCACATCGCCGGGTTCATGACCGGCGTGGTGTTCGGCCTCCTCATCATGTTCATCAAGGAGAATGGCAAGGAGGTCCAGCACACCACCGACGACCTAGATTCCCTGGCCACCACCCCCGAGCTCATTGGTGCCCTTGAGAAAGTGAGGGGGGAGGAGAACGAGGATATCAGGAAGGCATGGCTGGAGTACTTCGTCGAGAGGTCACGCTGCCCCAGGTGCGGCTCGAAACCGAGGCTCGAGGGAAATAAGATTAAGTGCAAATGCGGTTTTCAGGCGGGAATAGGATGGCGAAGAACGAAGTGATCCAGCTGGTGAAGGGGATGATCAGGAGGCACGAGGGCGTGATACTAGAGGCCCATTCTAGCGTCACCCTGGTCCTGTGCGGCGAGCGGAGGATACTGATCGACACGAGCACACCCCAGAGGCGTGAGGAACTGCTCTCCGCCCTGGAGAAGAGGGGCCTGTCGCCCGAGGACATCGACACCGTGGTGCTCACGCACCTTCATGCGGATCACACGGGCAACGTCGATCTCTTCCCCAACGCCCTGTTGCTTGCCCACGTCGACGAGATACCGCCCCAGGGCATCGAGCCAGTGCTGGACGAAGAGGAGATCTGCGATGGGGTGAGCCTCATGCACACCCCGGGTCACACCAGGGGGAGCATGAGTGTTCTCGTCGAGGCCGATCGCAGGTACGTGGTGGCGGGGGATGCCCTGCCCACTATGGACAACTACATGGAGTGGGTCCCCCCGGGACTGAACTACTATCCAGAGCTGGCATTGAGGAGCATGGGCAGGATAGTCGAGATGGCCGACATCATCATCCCCGGTCACGACTCGGCGTTCGAGGTGGACCGATAAGTTTTTCTTCACTACCGTATGATGGGGGTGTCGGTGCAGTAGATGACCATTCCCAACGCGCTCTATTTGGAGTGCCCAAACTGCGGGGAACGCACCCTGCACGAGGTGATGAGGGGGAGGATCGGCCGCACGGGTCTCGTCATGGAAACCACGGTCAGATGCACGAAGTGTGACCATACCCACTTCGCGGTTATCAGGGAGCAGAGGCCAGTCACGGTCCCAGTGATCCTGAGCGACCAGGGGGAATCGAGGAAGGAGCGGATCGACCTGGAGATCGACGAGGTCCTGTCGGTCGAGGACGAGATGTTCGTGGGTGAGACATACGTCATCGTCACCTCCATCGAGAGTGACGGAAAAAGGGTCAGCAACGCCCCGGCGGGGGAGATCGATACCATCTGGGTCAAGAGATACGATAGGATCAAGGTGAAGATCTCCGTCAACAAGGGTCAGAGGACGGTCCCCTCCGCGATATACGCCCTTCCGGACGAGGAGTTCTATGTCGGGGACATCATTCCCGCGGGAAGGGAGAGGGCCGCCATCAACAAGATGAAGACCAGCCGGGGCATGGTGAGGGAAGGCGGTGCGCAGGCCCGGGATATCCTCAGGATCTACGCCAAGGTGATGAGGGTCATCAACGCCTGAGAGGAAAGCATGCCATTCGAGAAGGAGAGGCGCCTCCTCGTGAGGAGGCTCCTGCGTCACGGCTACATCAAGAGCGAGGGCGTACAGAGGGCCATGGAGGTCGTTCCCAGGCATCTCTTCGTCCCTGAGAGCGTACGGCCGAGAGCCTATGTCGATTCACCGATGCCCATCGGTGTCGGGCAGACCATCTCCGCCCCGCACATGGTGGCCATAATGGTGGAGGCATCGGAGCTGAAGCCGGGCATGGGCGTTCTCGAGATAGGCGGTGGTTCTGGGTATCACGCCGCGGTCATGGCCGAGCTGGTCCGTCCGGGAGGTTCCATACTGACCATCGAGAGGCTCCCGCTCCTGGCCGAGAGGGCCCGCTCGAACCTGGAGGCGGCGGGCTACTCACAAACGGTCGAGGTGATGGTGGCGGATGGGTCGCTGGGTTACCCGAAGAACGCTCCCTACGACAGGATCGTCGTGACCTGTGCCGCTCCCTATGTTCCAGGGCCCCTGAAGGAGCAGCTTGTGGACGGGGGGAAGCTGCTCGCCCCGGTCGGGAGCATGGGCTATCAGGAGCTGCTCCGGGTCACGAGAGAAGGTGACGATTTCGAGGTAGAGAACCTGGGAGGATGCGTCTTCGTTCCACTGCTGGGGGAGCACGGCTTCCGGATGGAATGAGTCAGCCCAGCAGCAGGGGCAGTATGTCCCCGAGGTCGTCGCTGTTGACCACCGAGGAGGCGTTCTCCGCCACCCAGGCATCTATTGGGTTGAACGCTATGGAGAATCCGCACCCATTGAACATGGAGACGTCCACGAAGCTGTTCCCGACGGCCGCCGCCCTTTCCCAGGGTACATTCCATTTCCGCAGGAACCGATCAAGAGACTTCCTCTTGTTCACCAGCTCCACCCTGAGTATGCCGTTGCCGGTGAGCAGGCCGTCCTCTCCCACCTCCAGGCCGTTCGCCGCCCAGCCGTCGAAACCGTACTTCCGGGCCAGACCGCTGGCAACGATGTCCAGCCCCCCGCTGATTATCACGGTCCTCATGCCCGCTTCCCTGAGCGAGGCGGCGGTCTCCCTCACGCCGTTCACCTCCGGGAGCGGGTCGAGAACACCCTCTATGTAGCCTATGTCAAGTAGCGGTCTCTGTTCCCTCCACAGGGCGATGTCCCTCCGCATGAACTCACGGTCATCTATCCTGCCCTCGATGAACTCGCGGAGGCTCTCCTCGTTGCTGACCTCAAAGTGATCGTGTATCCATGTCCAGGTGGAATCGTGCTTCACCAGGACGCCGTCCATGTCAAAGGCAACCAGGTCGAAGCGTCTCTCCGAGCTCATCCCCCCTATCACGCACCCCTCTGGCTTAAGTCTTTTCCAGTCACGCCCGCGAACCGGTCACCGGGGGGGTTTCCAGGCGACTATGCGGTCGCTGGCCACTGCCAGGTAGGACTGGATGACGGTCTCCTCATCGAACTCCCCACCCTCCTCCCTCTTTCTCCTGGCGGCGGATGCGACGATCCCCTCCAGGTCCTTCCTGGAGTATGTGCTGCTGCTCTCGACCTCCACGTCCACGAAGCCCGCCCTCTCGATCCTGGCCAGGTAGTCCTCCTCCAGCAGGGCCCCGGACACGCACGCGGACCACAGGTCAAAATCTCCCCTGGCTCCCGCGGGCAGCTCCCTCTTCAGGACCCTGTCGGAGATGGCCAGCCTTCCCCCCGGTCTCAGAACCCTGAAGGCCTCCCGGAACACCGCGTCCTTGTCGGTGACCAGGTTGATCACGCAGTTGCTTATGACGATGTCGACGGAGTCGTCCTCCACGGGCAGCGACTCTATCTCTCCCTTCCGGAACTCCACGCTGGACAGGCCCTGCGCCTCCGCCGCACTCCTAGCCTTGTCCAGCATCTCGTCCGTGCGGTCCACTCCGATCACCCTGCCGGTGGGGCCGACCCTCCTGGCGGCCAGGAAGACATCCATTCCGGCTCCAGATCCAAGATCGAGGACCACTTCCCCCTCTCTCATGGAGGCGATGGCCACTGGGTTGCCGCACGCGCAGCTGGATTCGGCGACCCCTTCGGGCACCGATTCCAGCTCGTCTGGGGAATAGATCCTAATCACCTGTTCGTCATCCTCGGGGCGTTCGATCCGCTTCCCCTCGACCGCCAGCCTCCTGTATCGATCATCCACCGCCCTCCTGATCTCCGTCTCGTCCATGGGCATCGCGTCACCTGCCTCGGCCATCATGTCCACGATTCTATTTCAAATTATCTCGAATCACTGTCACCAGCCAACCAGCGGAACGGCTTGGACCACAATGCTATTAAGACCAACCACTCATGAGAGGGCGATGATTACCCTGGTTGGCGTGGGTCACGTGTTCCAGATCTCCACACAGGTGCGGCATGTCATACACGAGAGGGGCGCGGGCGCGGTCTGCGTCGAGCTGGACCCCAGGAGGTATCAGGCCCTTCTCGAGGACCAGAGGGGAAGGAACCTCCCCGTGACCTACAGGATGCTCTCCATGTTCCAGAGGAGGCTGGCCAAGCAGTTCGGGGGTGAGGTCGGCATGGAGATGCTCTCCGCGGTGAATGCCGCGAGGGAAATCGGCGCCGATGCCCTGCTCATCGATGTGGACGCGGGAGCGATGTTCCACAGCCTCTGGAGGCAGATGCCCATGAGGGAGAAGGTCAGGATCCTCCTCTCCTCCCTGGTCAGCCTCCTCGCCTCCAAGAAGAGGGTGGAAAGGGAGCTGCAGGAGTTCGAGCGGAACGAGGAGGCATACCTGGAAGTATTCGAGCGGCAGTTCCCCACGCTGAAGAAGGTGCTCATCGACGACCGCAACGAGCTCATGGCCGCCAGGATCGGCCAGGCCGACGATCGCTATGACAGCGTGGTGGCCGTGGTGGGGGACGGTCACGTGGAGGGCATAAGGAGGCTCCTGGGCGAGAGGGAGATCCATGTCACGCGGTTGAGCGAGCTCCGGGCCATGGAGCCAGAACGGGAGGCGACCTCCGACACGGCCGAGGCCACATACTCATTCGACATCGGCTATGAGGAGTGAGACCAATCTTTTTCATGGGGCTAGGGGATTCGGGTATGGTGCTTCGATGAAGGTGAGGCTTCTCAGGTACACGGAGGACGCGGAGCTCCTGTGCTCCGCGGCGGCCCACTCCTGCTACTCAAAATCCACCAGCGGCGAGCTCATCGATGCGATGGGCAGGGAGACCGCCGAGCGGAGGCTTGAGAAGGTGCTGTCCAGGGGACATCAATCGGTCATGGAGCATGCTTCCTACACCTTCTCCCTGGAGGGGGTGTCCAGGGTGCTGACACATCAGCTGGTGAGGCATCGCATGGCCTCGTACTCCCAGCAGAGCCAGCGCTACGTCTCGCTGGAAGAGGCCGACTTCGTCACGCCGCCCAGCATCGGCGATGACGACGGATCAAGGAAGAGGTTCAAGGAGCTGATGGACCGCATATGGGCCGCGTACAGGGAGCTCTCCGAGACAGTTCCGGTGGAGGACGCCAGGTACGTTCTGCCCAACGCCTGCACCACCAACATCACGGTCACCATGAACGCCAGGGAACTCTGGCATTTCTTCTCCCTCAGGTGCTGCAACCGGGCCCAGTGGGAGATAAGGGAGGTCGCGGACCGGATGCTGGCCGAGGTGAAGAAGGTGTGCCCCGTGATCTTCAAGGAGGCCGGACCACCCTGCGTGAGGGGGAACTGCCCCGAGGGCGAGATGAGCTGCGGCAGGCCCAGAAGGGACGAGCTGAGCAAGATATAAATATGGCAAGTCCTTAACCAGTTTCCACTCGGTGCGGACCATGGGAAATATAAGACCCACTTACATCAAGAGAGTCGCCATCGACCTGGTGGAGAAGTACCCCAGGGTCTTCAGCGAGGACTTCGACAACAACAAGATGATGGTCGAGAAGCTGACCGATGTCAGCTCGACCACCATGAAGAACCGCATTGCGGGGTACATCACCCGCTACTGGCGTCGCTTCGAGGCCTGAGAATTCCTTTTGTCGCTCGTTCATCATCAACGGATGACATGCGTACATCGTCGCTGGCATCCATCCGATCAAGCAGCCGGTTTTGTCTGGATGATGGGCACATCTAACAAAATGAATTAAAGGGCGGTAATGATATGGGAAGAATCGAGCCCGAGTGGGGTAGCTTGGATATCCTAGGAGGTTGCGGACCTCCCGACCCGGATTCAAATTCCGGCTCGGGCACTCCCCCCCATCATTCCTCAAGTGAGATTCCCTTGGCGAAGGTTATCTCCATATTGCCCGGGGGCAGTATCCTGGAGATCTCCTCCTCGGGGACCTCGAACCTCCTGGCTAGCGTTGAGGACACCCTGCTCCTGTCCCCCTTCCCCGGGACGATGACCACGTACCTCTGCGAGGCCGATTCCATGGTGTGCCTGGGGGAGCACATGACCTTCCTCTCGCCCTGGTGCTTCATCTCACCCACCGCCATCTCCATCACCACGTGGTGGAAGTAATTCCTCTTGCCCCGGATGACGAACGCCCCCCTGGGGACGAACTCTCCCGCGACTGGAGCCTTGCTCACCTGGTCCGGTAGGACCCAGTAGGCGCTCCCCTCCCCTGTCCCCGCGTTCCAGGCCTTGGAGTGGGCAAGGGCGAAGGCGCAGACCTCGCCCAGCTCCTCCTCGCTGGCCCCGGACCCCTCCTTGAGGACCACGCTCGGAGCGCCGTGGACGTCGGCGTGGGCGTACCTGTCCTCAGATTTCAGATGCTTCTTCACCACCTGATCGTTGGTCCTGGCATCCCTTCCCGCGATGACGAGCCTTTCCCCGGAGGTGATGAACCACTTGTACCGCTCGAACCAGAACTGCTTCGTGGGGGCCGCACCCGATCGAGACGCCTCCGCCTTGGCCAGCCCCTTCATTCTCTTTTCGATCCTGCCCTCCGTCTCCCTGAGGGCGTCCTCGGCCCGGGAGGCCTTCCCCCTGAGCCTCTTGGAACCCTGGTAGAGGAGGTTGGCGTTGGCCTCGATCCCAAGCTCGTAATCCAGGCTCACCTTGCCGCCGTCCAGGAGGACACCGACTCTGTGCTTGGAAGGATCGATCGACCTCACCATCTCGAGCCCCTCCCCGAATGCCATGATCTCCTCCCATGGCGCCCCAACCCTCTCCTTCAAAGCGGAGAGCAGGTCGCTCACTTCCTGGTAGTGCGTGTAGAGCATCTCCGCCCTGCTGGCGAGCTCGTCGGCCTCCCCGATCCTCTGGTCGATTGACTCCCTCTGACGCTCCAGCTGCCTCTGGAGCCTGAGGAGGGCCTTGTCGGTGACCTCTGGCGGCTCTGGCTCCCCCCCAAGGTACTCGTGCACCGCCTCCGAGAATGTGGGGTGGGTCTCCGCCCTCAGCTCCGAGTGCTGGACCAGGGGAACGGGCGTCACGTCCACCATGTCCTCACCGTCAAGAACCACCCTGGGGTCCATGGAGTCGGTGACCTGTTCAACCAGATCCATCATCGCGCCGTACAGGCTGGCCGCCTCGGTCCGATCCAGGGCGGATGCCTCACGGCTCTTGTCGATTCCTGCCCGTATGCACACCTCCTCCGCGTACTGTCCCCCGAGGTTGGCGGACGTGGCCATGGTCCGTATCGTGTCTGAGTCGGAGTCCATAAGGGCCGATGTGAACGCTTCCAGGTCGGTGTTCAGTGGGTTGAACCTCGTCTGGGGAAACTGATAATCGGCCCCCGGTCTCACCTCCCGGTGCCTCCACCTTCGGGAGAAGAGACAGTTGAGTATCTTCCCATCCTTGACCAGCAGCAGGTTCCCGTCGCCGAAGAGCTCGATTACCAGCTGGTACTCCTCCCCTCTCATGAGGTCGATGACGACGATCCGGTCGAAGTCCATCTGCCTCACCCCCTCCACCCGGGCGTTCGAGATCATCTTTCGCAGGTGGACCGCGAACTGCCCTGGAAAGTCCGGCACCTCCGGCCTCATGGGGGCGAGGTACAGCCACTTGCCGTCCTTGAGGAACAGCTCTTTCTTCCCTTCCCCCTTGACGTTGATCCTGATGAGCACGTTGCCGCCGTCCCACTGGAATACCTTGTCAACGAATCCCCCGATCAGCGATCGTGCCTCCCCAACCGCGGCCAGGACATCGAACGCCCGCATCTCGTCCTTCATGCCATTCCCCCTACAACCAGGCCGCTCATAAAGGTTGCCTCCGCCACGATCTCAGAAAGATTTATCAATGAATATCCGTTTCGAGGTTACCGCTGCCACTGTGGCTTAGAGGCATAGCGACGCCTTGGTAAGGCGTAGGTCGAGGGTTCAATTCCCTCCAGTGGCTCCATCTACTCTCTCTAGACGCATTTGTTTCATCTCACATTTCCAAGAAGACCCCCTCCTCGCTCCCGAGGAGTGGGTGGGAGAGGAATTGACGATCAGACCATGCGGTAGTAGATGAACCCGGACCATATCTTGGGGTAGAAGAACGTCGACTTTTTGGGCATCTTGATGCCATCGCCGGCCACCCTCCAGATATCCTCCAGGGTGGGGGAGCCCAGCAGGATCGCCAGGTCGGCCCTTCCATCATCCACCTTCTCCCTCGCGTCGCGACAGCTCTCCTCGTAGCCTATCTTGAACCTCCTGTCACCGAGGGCCTTCTTGAACATGATCTCCTGGCAGGCGTAGGCATCGATGGCCCAGAGCATGCCGTCGTCAGGCGTTTCATCCAGGCGGGCGTACCACATCCTGCCCGTGGCGGAGAGCAGGCCGAAACCCATACTCTCCTTCCGCGCCACCCTCTTCATGAGAAGCTCGAAGTCGTCCATCCCGTTCACGCTGAGGAGGCCGTCCATTCTCTTCAGGAGTTCCTCGTCGGTCAGTCCGAGCTCGGACAGTACCCGGTGGGTGGGAAGCAGGACCATACCCTCGTCATCCGACGAGACCAGGGTCGCCAGCACGTAGCCCTCTTTCTCCCCCGGGTGGTCCTGAAAGTACTTCAGGGCGGTCTCGTAACGGTGGTGCCCGTCGGCTATCAGTATGCTCTTCCCGAGCATGACCATCTCAATCCTGGTCACCATCGCTGGATCGGAGATGCGGTGGAACGAGTGGATGACGGAGTCGTCGTCCTCCACCTCGAAGACGAGCTCAGAGGAGGCCAGCAGTTCCTCAGGAGGAATGTCGGAGTGGTGGTAGAGCCCGAATATGGACTCCGAGTTGGTCCCGGTGTCCTCCAGCAGCCGGTACCTGTCCTCCTTCACCATCGGTGTGGTCTCCTCGTGCGGGATCACGTTGCCGTTGACGTACGGTTCCAGGCCCAGTATGCCCACCAACCCGGTCCTCACCAGCCTCTTTCCATCGCTCAGGAAGGACTGACGGTACAGGTAGAATGATGGTTTCTCGTCCCTGCCGAGCTTCCCGGAGGAGATCCACTCCTCGAGCTCACTGGCAGCCAGGTGGTATCTCCCGTTCCGGGGATTCAGAGTTATCCTGGTCACGTTGAACCGGTTGACCTTGAGGTTCTCCAGCTCGCGGTCATCGATCACGTCGTAGGGGGGCGAGATCCTCTGCAGGATGTCCTCGCCGTCCTCGAGCTGGGGGATGTAGCCGTTGAGGGGTTTGAAAACGACCATCTGAGCACCGTTCATGCCGGTAATACGAACCCCCCTCAATAGCCTTTCCCCTGAGTATTTCCGTGAACAAAGGGGAATATATGGTGAGTGTTGGCGGCCGTCGGTCCGCGCTTCCGTAAGGGAGCTCAGGATCGACAGGAGATCGTTTCCCCGCGGGACCGGAAGGAATCACCCGTGATAGTCGGGTTATCGGGCCAATAGCGATGTTCGCCCAATTCATTTAGATGGTGGGTGGGAGGACCATATGCCCAACGAAGACAGTCTAAGGATACTCATCGATGGTCCCATGGATGAGGAGAGGTACCCCCGGTACAAGGGCTCCTATGGATGGAAACCTGCGCAGCTCAGGAAGCTCCATGATGTGTCCGAGAAGTTGGTTCAGGGTCTCAGAGTTCGCCGATGTCCTCGTCATATGGATTGTGGACACCTCATGCTCATTCCGCATTCTCGATTCTCTTTTCCAGCTCATTCAAGAAAGGTCTCGCCTCCCTTGAGATGATCCAGTATATACTGTCCTTCATCCATTTCTTTCCGCCGAAGAAGCCCGTCTTGAGGGCGCGATGCGGGATCTTGACCTTCAACCAGTCACCCTTGTCCGTCACCGTGAGTTTCCCCATGTCCCTGTATGGGATTGTGAAGAGCTGGAGATGCTTGATCCTCGTCTCCTCTTCCTCCTCATTAGGATTGTAACCGAACTTCAGGTTGAAGGTCTTCTTCTTGGTGGCCTTCTTGTGCCTCTCAAGAACGAACTCGAGCTGTCTTCTCCTGAATTTGAGAACCTCCTCCTCATCAGGGCCGACCCCCTTCTCGAGGAGCTCGTTTACGTCCTCTATCTCCTGCTCTATCCCAGCCAGGAGGCTCTGATGGGACCTCCTTCCGCCCACGATGCAGTTCTCGGCCAGGCCGACGGCGAACCTGATGGTCACGTCCATGTACGAGCTGGCGGTGTAGACTTCACTGTAGGGGGGGAAGTTGAAGTGGGGGGTCTTGAAAAACGGATAGGGAACGACATCCGTTACCTTCTGCCCCAGCCTCTGCTGGAAGTCTACTCTGTACTTCTCGGTCAGCAGGGGTATCATCTCCCTGCAGACGTTGCACATGCCATCGTCTCCGAGCCTGACCACGATGCCGTCCTTGCTCTCCCCGTCCACGCTGCCGCATATGATGCATTTCCTAAGGGTCGTGTCCAAAGTCCGTCCCTCCCTATCACACCGCCAATATACTCGACCAATATAAAATTCTATGGAAGATGATGGTGGGCTCACCCGGATTCGAACCGGGGATCTACGCCGTGTAAGGGCGTCGTTTGCCAGGTCATCTGGGTCTGCCAGAACGCCTCATGACCGCTAGACCATGAGCCC
>CAZQLP010000010.1:0-9444 GCA_964594225.1 uncultured Methanomassiliicoccales archaeon | reverse complement strand
GGAGGCCGATTCATCAACGGCCTTTGGGAGATCGTGAGGGTGACGTGTTGTCCAACGATGATGGTATCATATCACAGTTGAGGTCAGCAATGAATATGCCCGAGACCGGGCCCGCCCTCAGGCGGTACTTTGTGAACACCATCTTCGATTCCACCTTTGTGATCCTGGGGGTAATCATCGGATCCGCGTTCTCGCCCGATCCCAACTACAGCCTGGTGATAGCCATCGTCCTCACATCCAGCTTTGCCCTGGGTATCTCCACCGGTGTCAGCGTCTACGAGGCGGAGACCATGGAGCAGGAGCGGCGGATCAAGGAGATCGAGACCGCCATGCTGTCCTCCCTGGAAAACACCGAGATCAAGAGGATGTCAAGGATATCCATCCTGGTGATAGCTCTGGTGAACTTCTCGGCGCCGCTCATAGCCTGCGCGGTGGCCATAACACCCATCATCATCCTCGGTCCGGGCGAGGTGCAAACGGGGGGATGGGTGGCTTCGGGTCTGGCTTTGACCATCCTCTTCGTGACCGGGGCCTTCATGGGGCGGATGTCGGGCAAGAACCCCCTGCTGAGGGGACTGAGAATGGGGATCATCGGCGTGGGAGTCTTCCTCATATGCTTCTGGATCCAGACCCTGATCTGATCAGCATATCCTGGGTACTGGATCGCCGACCGGTCGATCGACTATCCTTCGTCCACCGACCTCCGTCCTCATGACCACCCTGTCGAATTCTGAGGTGGCCCTGCCGATAATGGAGGCGTTCCTTCCGAGGGGAGAGCGCCTCATCTGCTCCACCAGGTCCTCGGCCATGTCCGGCACGCAGGCAACGGCCATTTTCCCCTCGTTGCCGATCGTGAGGGGGTCAAGACCGAGAAGCTCGCAGGCGCTTCGCACCGCGGGGTTGATAGGGATGTCCTTCTCGACGATCTCTATCCCCACCCCGGACTTGGCGGACCACTCGTTGAGGGTGTTGGCCATGCCTCCCCGGGTCATGTCCTTTGCGGACGTCACGCCGCCGACCTCGAGCAAGGACTCCATCAGGCGGTGCAGGGGCGCTATATCGCTCTTCACCTCGCTCTCGAATCCGTACCCCTCCCTGAAGGACAGAAGGGAGATCCCGTGATCCCCGACCGTCCCCGACACGATTATCAAGTCCTCCTCGGCGATATTATCGTCGGTGAGCCACCTTCCCTCCACGGTCCTGGAACGGTTGGCGACCTCGAAGTTGCCCTGCAGGTGCGGGCTCTCCCTTCCCAGTGCGGAGGTGACCACGACCATCTCGTCAATCGCTCCGGACTCGACGACCTTCGTGTCCCCGGTGACCACGGGCACGCCGGAGAGCTCCGAGTACCTGCCGATGCTCTCCATCACCCTGTCCAGGGTACCGATCTCCAGCCCCTCCTCCAGGACCATCGCGCAGGACATTGCCATCGGGCTAGCTCCCATGACTGAGATGTCGTTGATGGTTCCGCAGACCGACAGCGAGCCTATGTCCCCGCCCGGGAAGAATAGCGGCTTGACCGTGTGGGCGTCAGTAGTGAACACCACCCCGTCGATCACGGCCGAATCGTCGAACGCCCTGAGGGGGACCTCGATGTCGACGTCGGGCAGGAAGGGGGCGATGTGCTCCGAGATGAGCTCCCGCATCATCTCCCCCCCGGCGCCGTGCCCCATGGTTATCCTCTTCATCGACCCATACTATGCGATCAAAGGTAAAAACATCTCCCCGAATAACCGATTGTTCACCATCCGACAAATGAGTTAAAAGGGTGCTAGCTCATCTTCAGGTTCCACGGTGAGAGAATGAACCCCTTCACGTTCAACGTCCCCACTCGGATCGTATTCGAGCCCGGTTCCACCCTGAAGCTGGGTGAGTTTCTCGCATCCCAGGGGGCGAACTCCGCCCTGATAATCACCGACAAGGGCGTGCTGAATGCCGGATGCCTGAGGGGTGTGTTCAAGGCCCTGGACTCCTCCGGGATAGTGCACGAAACCTACGACGGGGTGGAGCAGAACCCAACGGAGGATAACGTCAGGCAGGCGCTAGGCATGCTGAGGGCGTGCAACTACGACTCGATAGTCGCCGTGGGAGGGGGGAGCTCGATGGACACCGCCAAGGCGGTGGTCGCCTCCATGAAGGAGGGGAAGGACATATCCGAGCTCTACCAGGGGATCATGATGGGTCGGGCCCCCCTGCCCCTGGTGGCCGTCCCCACGACGGCGGGAACAGGAAGCGAGGTGACATGGTCCGCGGTCATCACCGACACCGAGAACAGGGTGAAGGAGACGGCCAGGGGGGAGTACATGTACCCAAAGCTCGCGCTTGTCGATCCCGAGGTCACCGTGTCCCTCCCGACCCACATCACCGCATCGACCGGGATGGACGCGCTCACCCATGCCATCGAGGCCTTCATCACCAGGGAAGCCCACGCCATGTCCGACGCGCTGGCCATGGAGTCCTCCCTGTTGATCTTCAGGCATCTCAGGGACGCGGTGCGTGACGGCGGCAACATGACCGCCAGGGGGGCGATGAGCATCGCCTCCACCATGGGGGGTATGGCCTTCTCCATATCGGGGCTGGGAATGGTCCACGGCATGGCCGAGCCCTTGGGTGGTAGGTATAACGTTCCCCACGGCATCGCCAACTCTGTCCTCCTGCCCCACTGCCTCAGCTTCAACTGCGATGCGGTGGAGGGGAAACTGGCGGTCCTAGCCAGGCTTCTGGGCATCGACGGAGATCACACCGCCCGCGAGACCTCCCATTCCCTGGTGGAGGCGGTTAGGAAGCTTTCCAACGATGTGGGCATCCCCCATAGGCTCGACATCACCGTGGACAGGGAGGAGTTCGATTCCTTAGTGGCGGACGCCTCGAAGAACAGCTGCCTTCCCGCCAATCCAAAGCCGGTGCGGAGGGAGGACATCGAGGCGGTATACTCCCAGGTGATCAGTATTGAATGAAGACTGTAAGATAGATTTGACCTCATTCACTTGGGCAGCGGATTTTTTCCATCTCGGACCACGGGGCGCGATACCCCATGACGAAACGTGATATGCTGAAGCTCGTCCATGTTGTCCTTGGATCGTAGATCCGGCAGTCAATGATTCTGGACCGCAAGTCCTATGATGACAAGGGACAACTCAATCCTCCATGAGGTAGCGTCTCTCCTTCTCCCTCATCTCATCCAGGCCTACTAGATCGTTGAACTCATCGAAGTCCATCAGCTTGTCCTCCATTCCCCTGAAGGAGCCCTTGGCCAGCAGGCGCTCGAAGACATCCGCCGTCGCCTTGGCAACGGCGTAGGTGTTGATGGTGGGGTACGCCACCACCCGATAACCGATCTCGGTGAGCTCCTCGACGGTCAGCAAAGGGGTCCTTCCACCGGGGATCATGTTGGCCATGTGCGGTCCCTCGGTCTCGTCGATGACCCTTCTCATGTGATCGACGGTCTCCACGGCCTCCACGAAGGTCATGTCCGCCCCCTCCTCGCGGTACAGGTTGGCCCTTTCGATCGCGTCGTCGATCCCGTTGACGGAGAGAGAGTCCGTCCTGGCGATGATGAAGAAATCGTCGCTCTCTCTGACATCCAGAGCGGCCCTGATCTTGGCGGTCATCTCCTCTCGGGGAACGATATCCTTTCCGGACATGTGCCCGCAACGCTTGGGGGAGACCTGGTCCTCGATGATGATGCCGGCGGCGCCGGATCTTTTGTACTCTCTGACGGTCCTCACGACATTGGTGACGTTGCCGTACCCGGTGTCTGCGTCCGCTATCACTGGGATTTTCACCGCCCCCGAGATCCTCCTTGCCGCGTCGACCATCTCCGTCATGGCAAGCAGGTTCACATCGGGCATGCCCAGCAAGGAGGCGGAGTTGGCGTACCCGGCAGAGAAGATGGCCCTGAATCCAGCTCGTTCCGCGATCTTAGCGCATAGTGCGTCATGGACAACGGGCATGACGAAAACATCGCCCCTCAGGATCTCCCTGAAGGCAGCACCATTATTCATGATAGGTAATCGGTCCCCACGCCAATAGACCTTGCCCCACAGTCTAATGGCGCAAACACTTATGAACGGTTGATATATTACCACTGGGCTCGTAGGGTAGCCTGGATTATCCTTTTGGCCTTCGGAGCCAAAGACTGGGGTTCGAATCCCCACGGGCCCGCTCCCAATCACAGTCAGATCTTCATAATCTGATTTCAATGAAAAGGAAAATACACCAAGGATTTCAAACGCTTTCATTCTTTTTCTAAGTATCATTCAAGTGGTCAGAACGAGAAACGTCCACTCAAAAAGCCAGATGATCAGTGAGATTATGAAGAAGGAGGCAGTCAGAGCTCGGTAAACCAGGGAACTGGAATTGAGATTGCTGGGCAGGATGACCGCATCCACGGGAACCGGTACCAGGCTATGGCAACGCCACCTCTAAGGGGCCCCCTGAGCAGATTGTATTGGAGAAGCTCGGAAATATGGTCATTGGATGAAACCAGGTAAGATCCATTAAGGTGGGGGCATGGGATTCTGACGGAACCAACGACATGAACGAGTTGATCATCAGATGGACGGATGGGAAGCTGAATCTGGAATCCAGGGATCTCTCACCAGGCGAGGTCAAGACGCTACTGTGGAATGTCTATTCGGGAGTTAGGTGTTCAGATATCGACGCCGAATGCCAGTCTAACCAGGGACCCGATGAGGAAGCTGATTCCTGCGATGCCCAGACTGATGGTGATCATCTCGAGGAATCTGCTTTTGAAAGATACGTCCTTGACCACGGATATGTAATAAGTGAACGCCAGTATCACGATCACTGCGTTCAGAATCGTCCATGTCAGAGCGATGTACATATCGTCCAGCAGCAGGAAGGGCAGGATGAGCATCGCCACCGTGACAAGGTAGGCCGAACCGGTGTACACCGATGCCTTCATTGGCTTCTTCTCGCTCTCCTCGGTTCGTGCCTGCAGGTACTCGGAGGCGGCCATGGACATGGAAGCTGCGATGCCGGTGATGAGGCCAGCCATGGCGACGATCCTGCTGTCCTGGAAGGCGAAGGTGAAACCCGCTAGAGCGCCGGTAAGTTCTACAAGGGCGTCGTTGAGCCCCAGCACGATGGAACCCACGTACTTGAGGCGTTCCTCGTCCACCATCTGCACCAGCTCCAGCTCGTGCCTGTCTTCGTCCTCGATGATCTGGATGACCTCAGGTACCACTTCCGAGATTTTTCCGTAAACACTCTGAGTCTCCTCCTCGCCCCTCTCCATCAGCTTCATGCCGAAGGTGATGCCAAGGAGATGGGAGATCAGGCAGTACCACCAGATCTTGAGGCCGCTCGGCTCCACATCCTCCCCACTGATGCCCTTCCAGAAATCGTAGTGCTCCTTCTCTTCATCAGATATCTTGCGGAGCACTCCACGGTTATGATCATCCTTGGCCAGATCAGCCAATCTCTGGTAAACCAGGTGTTCGGTGATCTCATTCCTCTGGGAACGTCTTATCAGCTTCCTGGTCTTCTCATCCAGCCGATCGATCATATATGATATAATATGTCATTTTGACGGTGATAAACTTAACGGCGTACAATGTCCGATGATCACGCATCAGATCACAGCCTGGCGGTCTCCTCTCGCAGCCTGCAATTCTATATCGATTAGGGACTACTCGTTTTTTCAAGTCATTCAGACATTGGTCATCTCTCGAATGTCGTTTTGACCTTCATATGGTCTTGAATCCAGGTCACTATCTGGGCAACTAAGAAATATCCACAAAGCCTACGACCATTCCATGGCGAATCGCAGAAGGCCCATTCTGGTCACGGTCGTGGGAATACTTTTCTTCCTACTGGCCCTGCTCACCCTCCTGGGCGGCGCGGCCCTCCTGGTCAACGATGACTGGGAACTCGGCCTGGTGACCCTGATCATCGGCCTGATCTACCTTGTCATCGCAATGGGATGCTTCAAGGGCTGGTCATGGGTATGGATAATAGCCGTCGTATTCGGAATCATAAATATCCTGTTGAACATCGCCACGATGGTCATGGATAACTTCGCCAACTGGCTCTCGCCGGTCATCAGCATACTCATCGGTCTCCTGATACTGTGGTACCTGTTCACCCCCAAGGTCAAGAAATGGTTCAGGGTCTGACCCATGTCCCTGAAAGGCTGATGGGCCCAAGGTCGATCGATCAGATCCTGGGATCGATCTGAACGGAATGGAGGGGTATTCTCCACAGACGAACCCGCTGAGGACACCAGCATGATCCAGGTGGTTCTAGCTTGGAGCAGGGGCTCCGGACTCATCAGGGACGGAACGAGCCCGCTCGTGCCCCACGTGGGACTTCGAAGATCGGTACCGGCGATCACGTGTCCTCGTCCAGCTCGGAGATGATCTTCATGAGCTCCTCCGGGTCCAGCTCGTGCCTGTCCGCGATCATCTCGATCCTCTCCAGGGGAGCCAGGCCTTTACTCTCCACCAGGGGGGAGAGCGGCTCTCCCCTGATGTCCAGCCTCAGCAGGTCCCACCGGGAGTAGTGGCCCATGGAGTCGAAGTAGGCCTTGGTCATTCCCCTGTCGGCCGCGTCCAGTTCAGCGTACAGTATCCCCTCCTTGTTCAGTAAGGGCCCTTCCAAAACGACGCCCGCGGGGTTGACGATCATGCTTCCCCCGGCGGCCACGTTGAAGTCCTGGCACCAATCCGGCATCTCGTCGGTCGGGATGTACTGTCCAACGCTCACGACGAAGCACTGGTTCTCGAACGCGTATTCCCTCACGGCGTGCTCGATATCGCATTTGTTGATCGGGTCACCGTCCTCCCACCGCCGCTTCTCCCCCGGGTGACGGTCCATGACCCAGTAACCGGGCCACATGGCGCAGTGGATCTCCTCCCCCATGGCGCACAGGGCGGCCTTCTGCAAGGTCATGTGGTGCTCGTAGCACACTAGCCCTCCGATCGTCCCGATGTCGGTGTCGAAGACGCAGATGTCGGAGACGTCGCCCATGCCCCACACCATCCTCTCCCCGTGTGTGGGCATCAGCTTCCTGTGCCTGCCCATGATCTCCCCGTCGCCGTCGATGAACAGTATGGTGTTGTACAGTGTCAGCGAGCCCATCAGGTCGCTCATCTCGGTGCACCCCATCGCCACGATGACGCAGGCATCCTCCGCGGCGTCGCAGAGCAGCTCCGTGTCGTCACCGGGAATGAGCATGGAGTTCCTCTGGTACTCCACCATGAGCTCGGACCATCTGGAGATGGGCTGCACCCCCCTCCAGTAGGGAAACCCAGGGATAAAGGTCTCCGAGAACACCGCCAGGTCGGCGCCGTTCCTCCCGACCTCCTCGATCGCCTTGCACGCCCTGTCCACCGTCCCCTCCTTGTCCATGAAGGCCGGGGGGACCTGGACCGCCGCCACCTTGACCCTGTCGAGCATATTGATCGGGTTCACTTGGCCCTGATGATATAAGTAGATATGTGAAGTGATGGAAGAGTAGACACCTCTCAGGATCGCACCTGCGCCAACTATCTCTATCCGTTCGACCATTACTCCGCGGGAACATGATCAGAAGGAGGACCGTCTCGGTGATAGGCGACGCTAGCCTCCCCGAATCCGATGGGAGGTACGCGCTCGCGAGGGAGCTGGGCAGGGAACTCGTATCCGGCGGCTACCGGGTGGTGACCGGGGGGCTTGGAGGATGCATGGAGGCGGTGTGCAGGGGCGCCAGGGAGTCCCCAGAGTACAGTGAGGGAGACATTATCGGTATCCTTCCTGGATACGACCCCGACGAGGCCAACGAGTTCGTTGACGTGTCCCTGGCCACCGGCATCTTTCACTCGAGGAACGCCATAGTCGCCAACTCCGACTCGGTGATGGCGATCGGAGGGGGCTCGGGCACCCTCTCAGAGATGGCAATGGCCTGGATCATGCAGCGCCTCCTCATCGCGTTCAGGGTCGAGGGATGGAGCGGAATGCTGGCCGACCAGAGGATCGATGACCGGATCAGGTACCCCGACATTCCGGACGACAGGGTCTATGGGGTGGACACCGTGGAGGAGGCAATAGGGTATCTCGAGCTCCTCCCCAGGTATAACCGGAACGGCTTCGAGCCCTTGCGGCACGGGAGGATCTGAACCGTCGTGCGGGGGCCGCGGCCCGCTGGAACCGTGTTCTATCACATTTCGGTATGCCAAAATCATTTTATCTTCGGATGATTATTAGGCAATCCTAATTTATCATGATGATTCATCGTGAAGGGGCGTGGATAGACGGTTCCAGGCAGAGGCAGTAGGAAAAGGGTGAACAGCGTCATAGGGCCTCTCACCACTCGCAGGGAGGAGGATTACCTGGAGGCGATCTACTCCATACAGGCCGAGAAAGGTGTCGCCAGAGCCATCGACGTGTCCAGGATGTTGGGGGTACGATCGCCCTGTGTCACCGAGATGTTCCGGAAGCTGGACCGCAAAAGGCTCGTCGTCTACAAGAAGTACGAGGGGGCGAGGCTGACAAACGAGGGGAGGAGGATAGGAAGGGCCGTCAAGGACAGGCATGACTCCCTGCTGCAGTTCCTCCAGAACCTGGGCGTTCCCGAGCCGATGGCCAGTGTCGATGCATGCACGTTGGAGCATGATCTCTCTCCCGAGAGCATCATGCAGATCAAGATGTTCAATGCCTTCGTGGCCATGAGCGGAGACCACGGCCCCGTCTGGCTGGCCGAATTCAAGCATCTGTCAAGGCAGGACAAGCTCCTCCAGCAGCGCCCCCGAGATTAGGCGGATAGACAATATCCCTATTATTTTTAGGTTTACCTTAATTATTGCCTATCAGTATTCTAGGGAACATGATGCTCTCTGAAATGGGACCCGGGCAGCTTGCCAGGGTCATCAGCATTGACGGTGGTAGGTGCCTTAGGCAGTCCCTTCAACTCAGGGGATTGACCGAGGGCAGCGTTCTCCGGGTGATCTCCAACATGGGGCCGGTCACCGTCGAGGTCAACATGGACACGATTTGCATCGGAAGGGGGATGGCGGAGAAGATCCGGCTCATGGGGTTGTGAACGAGATGAACAGTAAATCAAGAATTTCTGGGCCTAGCAATAGCGCCCTGATCGCTGACCAATCCAGGGTGATAGCTCTTTCAAGCCTCGATCCCGGTAGTGGGGGAAAGGTGGTCAGGATCGACAAGAATCTCAAATCCCAGATTGCGGCCATGGGTGTCAGGGCGGGCTGTCAGATAGAGCTAGACAGCAAGCAGCCGCTCAAAGGCCCCCTCGTGGTCAAGGTGGGAAACGTGGTGACCTCCATCGGCAGGAAGCTGGCCCTTGGAATCGAAGTGGAGGTGGACGAGTGAAGGTCCTTCTCATGGGAAATCCGAACGTGGGCAAGAGCGCCCTCTTCAACCGCATCACCGGCTCCAGGGCGACCGAGTCGAACTATCCTGGTACCACTGTGGATTACA
>CAZQLP010000009.1:0-29083 GCA_964594225.1 uncultured Methanomassiliicoccales archaeon | reverse complement strand
CTTGCCCACCCCGGGAGGCCCGGTCAGGAGTATGTTCTTTCTCGACAGATCGGGCATGGTGGATGATGAGGGTGGTCAGAGTGCTAAAGGGTTACCTCCTCCTAAGCGAAAAGGTTATCAACGATCCGCCCCTAGTTAGCTCGTTCCCGAGCAACGTGGCGATGATCGGTGATTCGTTCATACCAACGGGAGCGGAAAGTGCATCGTTACAATGGGTCCCTGCAGGAACTGTGATGCGACATCGCGTGATGACTGGAGGACAACCCCGGTGCACAACAATCAAGTCCCGGCCAGGGTCAGTGTGGGGAGGGGGCGTTCGCCTGTCCATGAGCCAATCTGTTACGGCCGGGGCACACTCCCTTCTGCCCAGACTTACATACACCTTCGAATCAATGGAACACTAGCGCAGGTAGATGTGCCTCAGCTCGGGATCGTAGGTCCAATCATCCTCGGTGCGAGCGGTTTCCTTCAGGCCGATGTACCGCTCCACCTTGGCGTCCATCTCGTCGGCATAGTGCAGCGCCACTGCCTCGGGGAACTGAGGGGTGCGAGGGGATCCATACTCGTATTTCCCGTGACTGCTTAGGACCATGTGAACAAGCTTGTGCCTCAATCTCACTGGAAACCCGTCAATGGATTCAGCCGCTTCCTTGACCTGCTCAGCCCCGATGAATATGTGACCCAGCAGCATGCCCTCCTCGCTCATGTCGATGTTCGTGGTCACCCGGTACTCGTCGATCTTGCCGATGTCGTGGAGCACCGCCCCGGTCACGAGTAGGTCCCTGTCCATCCGATCCTTGAGGGAGCAGAGGTTGGCGCAGATCTCCACCACGGCGAGGGTGTGCTCCAGCAACCCCCCCACGTAGTTGGAGTGCTTCTGGATGGATGCGGGGGCCTCCCTGAATCTGCTCACGAAACCCTCATCGGCGAAGAAGTGCCTGAGCACCCCCGATAGAAACGGATCCTGTACCTGCCTGATAAAGGAGTTGAGGCGACTCATCATCTGGTCCACGTCCTCCTCCGTCGTCGGGACGAAATCACTGATGTCGTAGCCAGATCGCTCAACGGTCGATATCTCACCATCGGTGTCCACCCATATCTCCGGGGAGTCCTTGTAACTCCCAACCTTTCCCCTTACCCTCACCACGGATCCTACCTTCAAGGGATCGTAGATGCTGTCAACAAGGCGGGGGTCTTTCGGTCCCCAGAACTTGAGATTGATGATCCCTGTCCTGTCGCTCACCCTGAGATCGAACATGTACCCCTTGGCGTATTCCCTGGGAGGTTTCTTCAACTTGACCGAGAACACGTCATCGACGGTTCCTCCCTCCACCAAGTCCTTGATGAAGTGCCTCTTCCCCATCGTCGTTCACCCATCTACAGTATGAAAGGGGGAATTGAAATGCTTATCGCATGTTTGTCCGAAGCTTTCCTACAGACGTCCATAAGCCAGCTTCCTCAACCAGGACTCGGCATCCTCCCATTTGGGATGAAGCCTCTCCCGTCTCCTGAACTCGCGCCCGTGCCTGGGGGAGAGAGTCTCCCTGCCGGTCTCCAGGTGAATGAGTTCGTGGTAGAGGACGTACTGATGCACGAAATCGGGTACCCTGAGGGAGTCCAGGGCGGACGAGACCGCAATGACCTTCATGAGCACGCTGCAGTATCCCACCCTTTTCTTGTTCTCCCCTCTGGTCCAACTCAGGTAGGGCTCCTCAACGTCCACCAGCCCCATGCCCCTCAGGGACTCGAGCGATTCCCGAAGGTCGTAATTGTCTCCCTCCGCACTCAGGGACAGATTCCTGCTCCTCTCGAGATACAATGGACGATTCCTTGCAAGGAACTCGGGGGACTTGAGCCAGTTCAGGACGCCGTCCCCATAGGCCATGCCGTTTCCCGTCTCCATCCTCCGGAAGAGGGCCTGGGCGAACTCTCCCAGGATCATGTCATCACCTGTCGACATGTAGTCGGAGATCCTGAACGCCACCTTCCAACGGTTCTTATGCCAGGTACTCTTCAGCTCCTTGAATGGATAGTATCTGGCCTCCACGAAGTCATATCCACTTTCCTTGCCAATCTCGCTGAACATCGATTGCAGTCTTGAATCCGATCCGTTGTCCATCGCAAATCACCTAGCGGGGCAGGAGGACGAAACCGTCCTCCGTGTCTCCCAGGACCTCAGTCCTCTCACCGGAATATAGCCAATGACAGTACACGCAGAGTACACTGATGACCGCGTCAACCTTGTCCATGGTGGACTTGAACTCGCCGGGCTTGGCGGAGACCACCTCGGCGTCCAGCGACCTGGGTGTGGTGACCGGCAGCCAGTTCCGGGGGAGCTCGATCTCCCCGACACTGCCTGTGGAGTCCATGACGCATACGGCGGTGCCGTCCTCCTTGGGGGGAGACGTCTTCCAGCCAAGATCGACCCCCACTAATTCCATGATGCACCCAACCGTCTGTGGAGGATATCATAATTATGGGAGAATATCAACATGCGGGATTCAGCGGCGGCCCTTGGGTTCCATCTCGGTACCGGCCACCCTCTTGTATACCAGGACAGGGCACTTGGCCTCCTTGGCGATTCGATCCTGGACCGGCCCAAAATCGAACTTCTCCCAGCGCTTTGCCGCACTGGCACCTATCACCAGCAGGTCGTAATCCAAGGACTCCCCGACCACACCGCCCACGATTGTCTCGGGCCGAACCTCCTTGGTTATGACCGGCACCCCCTGGGATTCCACGATCTCCCTGAGCCGCTTGGAGTAGTTCCTTGCCTTGTCCATGTAGCGGTCATCCACTATCACGTTAAGAATGGTGATCCGCGATCCCTCCGAGCGAGCAATCTCCGCCGCGATCTCAGTGGCCTTGGACACATGCCAGGTGGCCCCGCAGAGCACAAGGATGTTCTCTGGGGAGATTCTCTCCTCCGCTTTCAGAACTATGACATCGCAGGGCGTCTTATGGAGTATATCGTCCATCTTGCTACCCAGGATGCGCTTCTGGGTGCGGGTGTAGCCCTTCCACCCGATGACGATCATGTTGGAATCCTCCTCCTTGGCGGTGTCCACTATCGCACTCACCACATCGTGCGAGACGGAGACCATGGCCCTGGTCGTAATGCCCATGAGCTCTGCGTGCAGCTTGAGCTTCTCCAACATCTTCTTCTTCTTATCCAGCAGGGCAGGGCTGGCGTTGCTGAGGGGCACGCTGTTGGGGACCTCCAGGACCGTTGTGAGTAGAAGCTCCGCGTCCCTATCCTTGGCGAGGAGGCAGCCCAGATCCATCAGCGCGATGTTCTTGGGATTGTCTATGGGTACGAGAACACGATAAAGCTTCCTGGCCGCCGCAGCGGGGACCTCCATGATCGGGACCTCTATCCTCTCGATTTCCTCCCTGCCCTTTATAAAGTAATGTATCAGCAGTCCCACATATATCACCGCCAGCGCCACGTACCACGCGATGGGTTCCACCTCCAGGATGGATATTGCTATACCTATCTTGGCGGCGATAGCTATTAGGGGTATCCACGGGAAGAGGGGGACGAGGAAATGCCTGGGTGCGTCAGGGGCTTTCTTGCGCAACGAGAGGACCGAGATGTTGACCAAGATGAAGAGCAGCAGAATGAGTATATCGGCGGCGCTGGCCACCTGCTGTATCGGCAGGAATATCGAAATGCCGACGATTATGATACCGCTCAGTATTATGGCGGTGGCCGGGGTCTGATTCTTGGGATGCAGCTTGCCGAAAACGGAGGGGAGATTCCCATCGCGCCCCATGGCGAAGGAGACACGGGACGACGAGAATATGACCGCGTTAACGGCCGCTATGGAACCTATCACCGTTCCCACGGCTATGAGGGCCGATCCTAAGATAGGCACCACGTTATCCGCCGTTCTGGCGAGGGCCGCCTCCCCCCAGTCGGCCACGTTCACCCACCCCGAGGCGCCTATGGTGACGAAGGTTATCACGATGAATAGCACGGTGGAGATGAGCAGGCAAAGGAACATGGCCTTGGGAATGGTCCTCTCCGGGTTCTTGGCCTCCTCCCCGGTCTGGGCCACAATCTCGAACCCCTCGAAGATAATGAAGGTGAATCCCATCGATGAGGCGATGCTCACCAGACCGAAGGGCATGAACGGCTCGTAGCTACTCTCTGGATTGGGCATGCCCAGCATGGCGGCAAGGGCGAACGCGATGTATGTTACCACTATCATCATCAGGAGTATCGAGACGTAGACGCCGGACTTGCCTGTGCCCTTCACCCCCCTGTAGTTGAGGTAGCTGAACGCGACAGCGATGATCACCGCGAATATCTTGACCACGAGGTCGGAGGGCAGACCGAGGTCGATGTTGTACCGATCGAATATCCAGAGCATTCCGGCCCCGAATCCGAGGACGTACACGCCGCAGGCGATGCAGTGACCAATCCAGGACATCCACCCACCCAGGAAGCCGAACGGTGGGATCATACCCTTCTTAACCCACAGGTAGCCTCCGCCCGTCTCTGGGAAGGCGCTGCTGAGTTCAGCGTAGGAGAACGCGGTGAAGAGGGTGATAATGAAGTTCAGGGAGAGAGCGAAGAGCAGTGCTGGTCCGGCAATGCTCACGCCGAATCCAACCAGGATGAAGATCGTGGAGCCAATAGTGGGCCCCACCCCTATCATCAGAACCTCCAGCAGGCCCAGGTCCCTCCTCAGTGAAACCTCGACCGTGCTGGACCGCTCACCTTCCATTTTGTCAGTCATTATCGAACCTGCGTTAATCCCGTATATTGATTTAAGCGTTTCAGTCGTTATTCAGATGGATAATCGGGTGATTGACGGAAGAGCTGGATGAGAATCAGGATGCTGGAGGGGAAGTGGAAGAAGGCATGTGAAGTTCCGGGAAGATGGTCCCCGACATCATATGATACAGCAGATGGACGCTCATAGGGATTTTCCCTTGCTATCGGGGATACACAAATACCTCATAGATGAAAATATGCAATCACAACAGACAATCACAACGCATACGATGTGTATTTTCATGACGGATATTGACCGCTCAGGGGAATCTGACAGGAACAGCTTGAGAGAACGCACCCTGGTGACCCTCGCCATGGATCAACACGATCATGATGCCACGCCTATTACCATGAGAACGGCGACCCTCTTCGTCCGGAACTCCCGTTTGTTCCTGAGGGTGACCGACTGATTCTATAGGGGCATCGCCACGAAGCATCCGATGGAGACCATTGCGTGAACGACTCCTGCCTGATGATGCCTTTTCATTCAGAGAGTTTCAACTCCCCTCGCCTCCTGACTCTCCGAACTCCTTCCTCATGAGGAGGTTGTTCCCCACCTGGTACTCGAATGAGTATCCGAGACGGGCGTAGAACCGGTAGGCCTCCCGGTTGCTGATCTGCACCCAAAGCTCCACCGACTCCATTCCCAGAACGGAGGCCATCACCTCGATCCTCTGCATCATCTTTTTCCCGTGACCACGACGCTTCATCCCGCGGACCACCTGGATGGAGTTGATGAAGAGAGTACCATTCCTTCTCTCGATGGTGAAGTATCCCGTGGTGATGCCATCCGTCTCCAACACCTCGGTGACTGATTCGGGGTCGTTGAGCATTTCAAGAAGAGTATCGTCCTTCCATCTGATCCCCCAGGAGGACCAGATCACCGAGGCCATGTTCTCCCTGCTCATCCTCACCAGCTCGGGGATGTCCTCCCTCCTCATGTTCCTGAAGAGTTGGTTCTGGGGCACATTGCCTTTAGCCGCAGAAACCCCTAAAAACCCTTCGCTCCCCAACACACCAATAGAAGCACTTGATTGAAAGGAATATTATAAATAAGCCGGGCATATGATTGGCCCTCGGTGAGCAATACATGGTTATCATCAGTGACGAGGCATTGAGATTCATCATCGAGCTCATGGAGAAGCATGATAAGAAAGGGCACGGCATCCGCGTATACCTCGCGGGCATGGCCTGTTCCGGCCCACAGTTCGGTATGGTATTCCAGGACGGAGCGAAGGAGGGGGACTTCGAGGAGAAAATGGATGGTTTCTCCCTATACTACGATGACGAGACCCAGCAGGCCCTCGTTGGGGCTTCCGTCGATCTTGTGGAAACGGCCCAGGGAGGCGGGCTCATCATCAAGAACCCATCCCTTTCCGGATGTTCCGCATGCAGCGGCTGCCGGTAGGGAACCCCTTTATTTCCTCTTGGCTCTGAAGATGAAGAAGCTTTGAGGATATTTCAAAGGTGAAATGATTCTTTGGAAGGCACATGTTGTGCCAATGTCAATCAGGATGAATATGATGTCCATGGTGAATGTTCTTCAATTTGCATGAGGCAGGCCATAATGCGTAACAGCGATAACTTTTTTTAAGGGAATGAATTCCAGTCGCCCTATTGTGAGAGAGCTGGGAAGCCAGACAAGAAATACAATATCGAGACAGAGGATGGGAATACAATTATGACTTCATTTGTTGATAGAAAACCAATAAAGAATTTCGGGGCTCGATGGTTCGCAGCGGTGATGGGAACGGGCGCTCTTGCCATCTCTATGTTCTTGGCGTCTTATTATTTCGCACCTTTCTTGACATTTGCCCAAGCATTTCTACTCTTATCCATTGGAATGTTTCTATCATTCCTGATCTTATTGACGATAAGGGTAATATTCCACTTTGAAAAAGTGAAGAAAGACTTGCATCATCCAATCATTGGCAATTTCTTCCCGACACTTCCAATAAGTCTGATAGTGATCGGAATCGCATTAAACAGCATAGGACCAACTCTCTTCAATTCCTCTCTAATAATGGTCAATACGGTACTTTTCGTAGTGGGCAGCCTTGGAGTCTTCATCTTCGGCTGGCTCATTCTATCGATCAATTTCATACATAACGAGATCGATTTGGAACATGCCAATTACGGTTGGTTCATTCCACCTGTCTCTCATCTGGTAATACCGGTGTTGGGCCTTTCCTTGATCAATCAGTACAACGGTTCAGCCCTTGCAGATATTGTTTTCATTATCTCGATAGCAGCATTTGGAATCGGTTTCCTTCTTTTCCTTTTTGTTGGATCGATCATATATCATCGTTATACCTATCATGAGCTACCAATTTCACGTCTGGCACCAACCTTCATGATAGGGTTGGCACCAACCTCAATTATCACTATTATTCTCGTGAAACTCATAGATTCGGTTAACAACATCTCTTTTCACATACAACCAGATCTCATATTGCCAATAATGAAAATAGCTGCAATTATGATGTGGGGATTTTCAGCATGGTGGTTCATTCTTGCCGTAATCCTGCTCCTGCACTATTATAGAAATGATAACCATCCCTTTGTCTTTGGATGGTGGGCATATACTTTTCCACTAGCTGCATTTACTATTTCAAATGGTGCAGTTTACCATCTATTAGATTATGAATTGTTTGAGATTATGCTCATAATATTCAACATATTGCTATTGGCAGTCTGGGTAATAGTATCCTTGAAAACGCTAGATGCTATTAAGGGAGGAAGATGCTTTGATGGACATTAATGGGTGCCCTTCTTGAAAAGGCCCCTCTATGCCCAGAATCGACCAGACATAGCCAGTCTATCCCGAATTTCGAAGACTCCCCTGTTAGCCCAATCGTCCTTTTCGACGGTCATGGGTCGGTCTCTCACCTGAATGAAGCAGATGGGAGAAACATTCATTTATGCTCCCAGTAATCCAAGCTGGTGTTCATCGAACATCCCCTGATCCGGAAAGGAGCGATCGAGGATAGGGAATATCAGAGGAATCTGGCCGATGCGGCCATCAAGAAGTCCACGCTGGTTGTCCTCCCCACGGGGATGGGCAAGACGGTGATCGCCCTAATGGTCATAGCCCGGGTGCTTGAGGAACGCGGAGGGAAAGTGGTCTTCATGGCCCCCTCCAAGCCGCTGGTGGAACAGCACGCCTCCTTTCTCAAGGAAAACCTCTTGGGGAAGAACATCGTGATCCTGACTGGGGAGGTACCGCCGGAGGAGAGAGCGGTCCTCTGGATAGAGAACGATGTTATAGTCTCCACCCCCCAAGTGGTGGCGAATGACCTTCGGAACGAGAGGGTGAGCCTCAGGGAGGTCAACCTGACGGTCTTCGACGAGGCGCATAGGGGGGTGGGATCCTACGCATACGTGGCGGTGGCAGAGGCGTACAGGCCTTACGAGAGATTGGTCCTGGGAATGACCGCCTCCCCCGGTTCAAAGAAGATCAAGATCGATGAGGTGTGCGAGAACCTGCAAATAGAGAACCTGGAGATAAGGTCCGAGGACGATCCAGAAGTGGTCAGGTACGTTCACGATATCAACATCGACTGGATCGAGGTGGACATCCCCGAGCAGATGAAGGAAATCGGGGGGGCACTGGACTCCCTGTACTCTGATTACATCAACGAACTGATGAAGCTGGGCACCATGAGGAAGGGTCGGCCTCCCTCCAAGAAATACCTGCTGGAGATCAGCTCGGCCGTACAGGCAAGGCTGAAATCTGGCGAGAGGAGGAGACAGCTGTACCGGACGCTCAGCCTTGTGGCCATGGCCATTAAAATCAGCCACGCGATAGAACTTGTGGAGACGCAGGGAATGACCGCCCTCAGGGCCTACATGGACCGGCTGGAGAAAGAGGCCGCTTCCCAGGACGGGTCCAAGGCATCGAAGGCGATCGTGAGCTCGGCCGACTTCAGGAAGGTCAGAGAGATCGCCTCCGGCACCAGGATAGAGCACCCCAAGCTTTCCAGGGTGATGAGTATTGTGTCCAACCAGGTGATCGCGAGGCCCGACTCGAGGATCCTGGTATTCACCAACTACAGGGACACCTGCGATCTCGTGGCCACCAAGCTGGAGAAGGTGGATGGCGTCAGGGTGGGGAAGCTCATCGGACAATCGGAGAGACAGGGGGACAAGGGTTTGAGGCAGAAGGAGCAGGTGGCCCTGCTCCAGCGCTTCAGGGAAGGGGGACTGAACGTGGTGGTCGCCACCTCCGTGGGCGAGGAGGGACTGGACATAGCATCCACCGATCTGGTGGTCTTCTACGAGCCGGTTCCCTCGGAGATCCGGACCATACAGAGACGAGGGCGCACGGGCAGGAGCAGACCGGGGAGAGTGGTCATACTCATCACCAGAGGCACCAAGGATGAGGCGTACTACTTCAGCTCCATGAGGAAAGAGAAGGCCATGAAGAAGCGCCTGTCAAAGCTTCAGGGGAACGGGGCGAATGGGGGCGAGGCGAGGGACGATGTGGAGGGAGGTCAAAGCACCCTCAAGGACTTCTAGCCTCTCGGGAATCGTTGACGATCCTGGTGAGGGATGCATGAGCCTGGAGAAGCCATTCCAACCCGTTGAGGAGTGTACGGTGACCGCAACGCTGGGGATGGAAACGGTAATTGGACACGTTGAGGAGACGTCACTGAGAGTGCGGACCATTGAAACGCTGTTCTGACCTGCGACCACACCATGCTCGGTCAGGAAGCTGGAAACAGCTCGGGTCAGTAGAGGCTGCGGCCACGATCGTTTCCCTAACCTCCGAATATCGACGTGCTGGTCAGCGACCTGAAGGGGATTTGAACTATCTTCAATGATAAATACGTGCAAACCATTCGATATGCATGCGCTTTCGGGACCTGGTGGAGATCTTCGATTCCCTGGAAATCACCAGCAGCAGGCTGGAAATGACCGATTTCCTCGCAGACTTCCTCGTCAGGGTATCATGCGATGACCTCCCCAAGATCGTTTACCTTACGCAGGGGAAGCTGTTCCCTGACTTCTACCCGGAGAAGATCGGCATCGCGGACAAGCTCCTGCTCAGGGCCATGGCGTTCACGAGCGGTATACGAGAGGAGGAGGTACATGGGATCTGGTTGAAGGAGGGCGACCCGGGAAAGGTGGCCGAGGAAATCTTCGCCCGGAAGAAGCAGACCGCCCTGTTCTCCGAGCCTCTCACCCTGGAGAGGGTCCACGCCAGCCTGGTGAGGATAGCGAGGGCGGAGGGGAGCAGATCCCAGGACCTCAAGATGAAGCTGATAGCCGAGATACTGCACGATTCCACCCCGAACGAGGCGAAGTACCTGGCCCGCATAGTAACGGGCAGGATGAGACTGGGCGTTGCCTCAGCTACCATGGTCGACGCCCTCTCCCTGGCTTTCGGCACAAAGGAGCGCAGGTCCGAGATCGAGAGAGGATTCAATATCACATCGGACCTGGGGCTGGTGGCCAGGACCCTCTGCCTGGATGGCATGGAGGGACTCTCCGATCTCAGGGTGAGCGTGGGAAACCCTATAAGGGCCATGCTGGCCGAGAGGTTGTCCTCTCCAGCCGATATCTTGGAAAGGCTCGAGGGAAGGGCGGCATTCGAGTACAAGTATGACGGTGTGAGGGTACAGGCCCACATTTCCCAGGAGGGGATAAGGCTGTTCTCCAGGAGGCTCGAGGACCTCACGCCCCAGTTCCCCGATGTGGTGAGCGCCCTGCGTAGATCCTTCAGGGGAGTGGAGGCCATAGTGGAGGGGGAGTGCGTCCCGGTGGATATCAACACCGGAGAGATGCTCCCGTTCCAGGAGGTCTCCCACCGGAGGGGGAGGAAGTACGGCCTGGAGGATGCCATCGAGGAGTACCCCGTCCGCATATTCCTGTTCGACTGCCTCTACCTGGATGGAAAGGATCTCACCGAGCTACCCCTGCCTAGGAGGAGAGAATCCCTTGAGGGTTCGATGGATTATGATGAGGACGTGATGCTGTCCCAGATGAGGATACTCGAAGACCCGGAGGAGGTGGAAGGGTTCTTCAACAGGGCACTCCAGGATGGATGCGAGGGACTGATGGCCAAATCCATGGGAGAGGGATCCGTGTACCGGGCGGGCGCCAGGGGATTCCTCTGGATCAAGTACAAGAAGGAGTACCGGTCGGAGATGACGGACACGGTCGACCTGGTGGTGGTAGGTGCCTTCGCCGGCCGGGGTAGACGGGGCGGGGTCTACGGGGCCCTTCTCATGGCCACGTACAACGAAGAGGAGGACCGGTTCGAGACCGTATGCAAGCTTGGGAGCGGCTTCGACGACGAGTTCCTGGCAAGCCTCCCGGGGATACTGGAACCATTCAGATTGGGTGAAAGACATCACCTGGTCAACTCGAGGATGGAGGCGGACTTCTGGTTCGAGCCCTCCCTGGTGCTGGAGGTGCTGGGATCGGAGATCAGCCTCAGCCCCATACACACCGCGTCATTCTCCATGGTCAGGAAGGGGGCCGGTCTGGCCATACGCTTCCCCCGATTCACGGGAAGGGTGAGGGATGACAGGGGACCTAGGGAGACTACCACCTCCTCCGAGCTCGAGGGGATGTACAGGAATCAGCTGAAGAGTGTAGAGTCCTGAGATGAGCAAATGTTTTTAAACGGAACGGGTATAGCGAGTTTTGATGGAACTCGAGCTCGTCGAGAAGGACAAGAACTCTATTAAGGTCAGGTTCATCGACGTGGACCTCACCCTGATCACCCCATTGATCAACGAACTCATGGATGATGAGAAGGTGGTCGATATCGATTACTGGGCGGGCCACCCTGAACTGGACTATCCCGTCCTGTCAGTGGAGGTGGAGAAGGGAAAACCTCAGACCGCCCTCAAGAGAGCCGCAAAGAACCTCTCGAACCAGTACAAGAAAGCCAGACAGAAGCTCCTCAAGGAGCTGAAGTAGATTCCATGGTGTTCATCGAATGTAATACAAGGGAGAGGGATCTGGGACTTGAGATTTTCTACACAGCGTCTCCCGGGATAGACGGCAGGCTGAGATACTCACCCGAGGACTTCCGCGTGGAGGAGATATCCGATTATCCAACGGAATCGGCGGATGGAAGGTTCACCATCGCCAGGGTGACCTCCAGAAACTGGGAAACCAACCGGCTGATCAGGCAGCTCTCCCGCTCCCTGCGCATCTCAAGGAACAGGATAGGGTTCGCGGGCACCAAGGACAAGAGGGCGGTGACCACCCAGCTCATGTCATTCGAGGCCCCCCAGGAGGATCTTGAGTCCCTGAGCATATCCGATGTGGATATCACGGACACGTTCAGGGCAAGGCGGAAGATCAACATCGGCGACCTCATCGGCAACGCCTTCGAGATAAGGGTGGCGGAGTGCTCCACCTCGGGAGAGGACCTGACCTCAAGCGTGAGGGAGATATCTGAACCCCTGGAGGAACTCGGGGGATTTCCCAACTACTTCGGCATACAGCGCTTCGGCTCCCTGAGGCCGATCACACACGAGGTGGGACGGCGGATAGTCCAGGGGGACTTCGAAGGGGCGGTCAGGACATACGTGGCAAATCCCATGCCTTACGAGTTCGAGGAGACAAGGGCCGCCAGGGAGAGGCTTGAGGAGGATTGGAACTTTGGACGGGCCATTGAGTACTTTCCCATGAAGCTGAGCTTCGAGAGGGTGATCATCGGTCACCTGGCGGAATGCCCGGATGACTATGCAGGAGCGCTCAGGAGGCTCCCCCACAACCTGCAGATGATGTTCGTCCACGCCTATCAGTCGTACCTCTTCAACAGGCTGTTATCCGAGAGGGTGAGAAGGGGGATGCCCATCGACCGTCCAGTGATAGGAGATATCATTCTACCAATGACCAGGGACTGGATTCCAGATCATGAATCATTCATCCCCGTGACCGAGGAGAATCAGGACCTCGTCATCAAGCAGGTGACTGAGGGGAAGGCATTCGTATCTGGCCTTCTCTTTGGGTCCGCGAGCGAGTACGCGGGGGGGGAGATGGGAGAGCTCGAGAGAGACATCGTGGAGTCCGAGGGGCTCAGCAGGGAGGATTTCGTCGTTCCCGAGATACCCCACTGCAGCTCCAAGGGGAGCAGGCGGGAGCTGGTCTGCAGGTTCTGGGACTTCTCCACCTCGGTGGAGGAGAACTCCGTCACATTCACTTTCAAACTAGGAAAGGGTTGCTACGCCACCACCCTGCTGAGGGAGTTCCTCAAGGCCGACCCCATGAAGTACTAGTTCACAGCCTCGACCAGTCTCTAGGCTCCCTCTGATCATAATCCTCGTGATCGATCGGGAGCGACTTCCCTGAGGATGGGGGCGTGGAACCACTGTTCCTGTCGCCCTTCTTGGCCCAGGTCAGGGGGGCCTTACAGTGAGGACATCTCCCCTCCGCGATGCATTCGTCGCAGAGAAGGGCGCCGCACGATGGGCACTTGGCTGTAGCCAGGGCACCGTGGAAAAGGCACCTGCGGTCCTTGAGGCCATCCACACCCACCTTGGTGGGCTCATTCTTCCCGCCAGCGGCCTCTGGTCCGTAGAATCTCTCGTAGAGATCCCTCTCGCGCTGGACGGGGGATGGGGGTCTCTGAACTGGAGCCACCGGTACCTTCCTGTCGTCCTCCATGGATACAGGGGTCTTGGCATCGTGGAACTCCTTGACCTTCACACCTGGGGCCCGGTAGCCCTCCTTCTTCATTGAGTCCATGACGGACATGAGCTTCCTGGCGGTGTAGAGGCCGATTCCCAGGCTCTCCATGAGCCCCAGGAGGTTCCTCTGGTCCTCTGGGAGATCCATTGCCAGTCTCAGGTAATGCTCCGTGTCCTCGTCCCTGATGCCCGCGGACATCTCCATCTCGTTCACCTTCTCGATGTAGGCCAGCACCCTCTTCGCCTTCCTGGTGTCCCTCTCCGGAAGGGCCATGAGAACATCTGGGAGGCGCAGTCCGTACCGGGAGACGCTGGGATTCCTATAGCTGGAGAGTAGCACCTTGCGGGACAGCTCCTCATATTCCCGAAACTCGCCCCTCGTGAGCGAAGAGAGGCTGATGGGCTCCCTCTTCTCCAGGAATTCCATGACCTCGTCCAGGAGAGCATATGGTACTCCGCATTCCCGGAAGGCCTCCTCCCTGGTGATCTTCTTGTTCTGCCGGTACTCGTACTCCATGATCTTCTCTGCCATGGCGGCGATCTCCCCCTCCCTGAGCTTCTTCTCGGCCTGCCTCCGGCCCTCCCCGGCGGAATCCATGTTGGGATCCAGGTCCAGGGCCTTCTCGAACGCCCTCTTGGCGTTCTCGTACCTGCCCATCGAGAGGAGTATCATCCCCTTTCCGTTCCAGGCCACCTTATCGTCCGCGTCTATGCCCAGGGCGGAATCGTAGCTGCGCAGGGCCTCCTCGCTCTTGACCGCCCTTTCCATCAGTGCGGCCCGGTTCAGCCACACCGTCTTGTTCCTGGGGTCGAGCTCCAGAGAGCGGTCGAAGCACTCTCCGGCCCTCTCTAGGTTGTCGAGGCGCATGTTGACCACCCCCAGACGGTTCCAGACGCCGGAATCGTTGGGCTCCATGGAGGCGGCCCTCTCGTAGCTGTCCATGGATTCCATCACGCGACCAAGCTCCTCCAATGCCCGGCCCTTCGATTTGAATATCTGGTAGTCAGCGGCGCCCAGCTCGATGGCGTGGTTGTAGCTGCCAACCGCCTCCTCGTAGCGCCGGAGCTTGAACAGTGCGCCCCCCTTGTACTTCCATACCTCACCGTTCCGCCTGTCCATCGATACAGCCTGATCAAAGGACGCCACGGCATCCTCGAACCTCTCCAGTGATGCCAGGGCCCTTCCCTTATCCATGTGGAAGATGGCTATGCTAGGAGATATCTCGATGCACTTCTCGAAGACGGTGTAGGCTTCCTCGTAGTGACCCAGCAGAAGGAGGGCCCTTCCCTTGTTGTTCAGTATGTTGGCGTCCGAGGTATCCAGCCTCCAGGCCCTGTCGAAGCACTCGACCGCCTCACCGTAGCGGGCAATCGAGACCAGGGCCAGCCCCTTCCTGTTGAACAGCATCTTGTCGTTAGGATCTATGCGGATTGCGATCTCGTACGAGGAGATGGCATCGTCCAGCTTCCCAAGCCTTTCCAAAGCGCCCCCGCGGTCGACGTATGCCATCTTGTTGTTGGGATCCAGCCTGATGATCTCGTCACATATCTTGAGGATCCCCGTCGGCTCCCCCTTCACGATGACAGAGAGCTTCTTGTAATCCAGGACCCCGATGTCCGTCGGGTCAAGCTCCAGTGCCCGATCGAATGCCTTGATGGCCTCATTGGTCCTCTCTAGGTTCTGACAGGCCATGCCCTTATCCACCCAGGCGGCCTTGTTCTTGGGATCCAACCTGAGGATTTGGTCACACACCTTTATGATGTCATCCGACCTGCCTATGAATTTGAGCGAGTGCTTCTTGGCCTCCAGCAGGTCGATGTCCCGCCTGCCCAGCTCCAGTGCCCGGTCATAGGCCTCTATGGCTTCATTGTGCATCCCCATCCTGGAGAGCACCTGCCCTCTCCTGAAGTGGATGAACTTGTTCTCCCGGTCGAGGGCGATGGCCTGATCATAGCAGATGAGGGCGTCGGAGAGCCTCTCCAGCCACTCCAGGGCCACCCCCTTGCTTATCCAGACGTTCCTGTCCGAGGGGTCGAGCGAGAGTGCCCTGTCGTAGCATGCGACTGCCTCCTCGAACCTCTGGGAGCTCTCCAGCGCGAGCCCCTTTGAATACCATAACCTCCTGTCGTTCTCGTCCTGCTCCAGGGCACGGGAGAAGGAGTCCACAGCCTCGTCGAACCTCCCCATGGCGAATAGGGAATCGCCCTTTACCCTCCAGAATGTGATGTTGGATGGGAATATCTCGGTGCCAGCGGTGGCCCGTGAATGGGAGTCCTCGAATCTCCTGACGGAGAATAGGGCCACCGAGATGTCCTGGATCAGCTTCTCGTCCCTTGGATCTATCTCAAGGGCCTTGTCGTAGACCTGTATGGCCTCCAGCTTCCTGTCCAAACGATCCAGGGCGACCGCCTTGTCGACCAGCGCCTCCTTGTTCCAGGCGTTCACCTCCAGTATCCTGTCACAGGCATCCAGCACCGCCTTGTCCTTCTCCAACCTCTTATTTGAATCCTTTATCAGGATCAGGGTTTCCTCGTCATCCGGTCTGATCCTTGCCGCCATTTCAAGGGGCTTCAGGGCCTCCTTGAACCGCTCTGTTCGGACCATGGTCAGCCCCAGGTCGTGCAATGCATCTGGGTCATCCGGCCTGAGTGAGATTATCTCCGAGCAAACGGTCTCCAGCTCTGGATATCTCTCCAGGGCGCACAGCGCCCTTCTCATTCGATCCAGTAGATCGGGGTCCCTCTGGTACTTCACCTTTGCCGTCTCTAGCTCACGTAGCGCCTCGTCTAAAAGCTCCAGTTCGATCATGGCGTCCATCTTGGTGAGGAATGTGGGAAGGTCGTCATCGTTGATCGTCAGTATCCTGGAGCAACAGTCCACAAGCTCCTGATATCTGCCCATGTTCTTGAGCAGGGAGCACCTCCCCTCCAGTGCTGGGAGGTATATGGGATCGATCTCCAGCGCCCTGTCGTAGGATCTCATGGCCTCCTCCTGGTCCTCCATGCGAACCTGCAGGGACCCCTTCTCTGACCATATATGCTTGTCCACGGGGTCCAGCTTCAGGGCCCCGATGTACCCCTCCAGGGCGTCGACGAGATCGCCTTTCTCCCTGAGAGCCCTTGCCCGGTTGAGATGGGCCTTGAACGAGTTCTTGTCCACGGAGAGGACATCGTCATAGGCGTCGACCGCTTTCCCGAAGTCGCCCTTCATGAGAAGAACCCGTGCCCTGTCGAGAAGCAGATCAACGTCCCTTGGATCGGCCTTCAACCCCCCTTCGAAGATAACAAGGGACTCATCCAGGTTGCCCTCACTGAGAAGGTGCTCCCCCTTCCTCCTCAACCAGCTGGCCTTCTCGTCGCTTCTCTCGATTAGCTTGTCGTAGACGGCCATATCGCCGGGATCCATCTCGTGAACATGCTTCAGGTCGTCCACCGATTCAGTATCCCTTCCCACCTGATGGAGCAGATCCGACTTCTCAAGCCATAGTGACTTCTCATTGGGATGGTTGGTCACCGCCTTCTCCATGGTGGATATGGCCTCAACCTCTGACCCGATTGCCAATAGGGCCTTGGCCTTTGTGCAGAGCGCCCTACCGCTATCGGGCGAGAGGGAGATCGCCCTGTCGGCCGCCTCGTTTGCGTCCTGCGGTCTCTCGCATGCGATGTAGCCTCCGCTCAGGCGATAGAGGGCGTCGACATAGTCTTCCAGACTTTCCTGCTTGCGAGGCGTGCTCTTGTAGAGGTTTACCTTGGCCCTATCGAGGTCCTCCAATGCGGAGTCCCTATCACCCTGGTCGCACATGCGCTCTGCGTTCTCGATGAACCTGTGGGACCTCTTGATTGTCCGTTGATCGCCATCGAACAGTGAGTCGAAAAAACCCATCCCATTCACCTACGCTGGTCTAATGCCCTGCAATGCTCAAAAAGCTTTTGTCATCATATACGAATTTGTAACTCATGGCATCCCTATCATGAAATCCGTCTGACGTATGGCTTGTAGATGATGCCGACAGATTCGATATTTTCGTTTTATTGTCTGACGTTTGTTCTCAAAATATATAAATAGAATGATTATCATTATCGTTATTGTCTGACGTAAGTCTGACACGGGGGAAACCCCAAAGGGATGGGATATAATTGACAGGGGATTTCAAGGCAGGTCAGGTTGACATTGCTGAGGATGTCATGAACTGGATGAAGGGCCATACCCTCCGCGATCTCACAGACATTGCGCTAGAGATGGAAGAGAGCGGAGAGAACGCTGGGGAACTGTGGACGTTCATCAGGGAGCTCAACGGCCTCAGGACGGAGGAGGTCATGGAACTCGAGAGCTCCGGGGTGGCATCAGAAGAACCAGCCCAGGCTTGATCAGGATTCTCCTAGGGGGGTGCGATATTGGCGCCCCCCGCACCACCCATTGCATTTTCAATACCCGGTCCGCTCACTGCAGGGAGGCTCTGTGACGCAAGCGGATGATGGCGCACCATTAAGCATTTAATATGGAATGAAGATTAGGTGCCAGAGGCAGGCGTGGTCTAGTCTGGTTAGGATTTTGGCCTTCCAAGCCAACAGCTCGGGTTCAAATCCCGACGCCTGCACTTCTAGTCCAAGAAAAGAGGGGGGGGACCCCATGAGGGGTCCGATTAAAAAAAGTGTGGCGTCAGTTGCTGTACGCCTCTATCGGAGTGGTGCGAGGGATAGGGGCAATATCCTCCTCACCAGTGGATGGTGGTTCATCAACGATGAAATCCAGGACAGCGCCCACGTTGCTCAAGATGGGGATTTCTACAATGGGGATACTGTAAAGGGAGTATATCTCCTCCCAACTGAAGTGCGCAGGGGCATCATCCGAAGCCATCGAATCCAGTAATGACCGGGATATTTATATGCGGAACGGGGGGAGGTGATCGAAAGTGCTCATCAGGCGGTGTGTCGGATCCTTACGGCCTCTCCCCTGGAGAGTTCGATCATCTCGCTCCCGCTCATGGAGGCCACTCCTACCCCGACAACCTCTCCATCCCTGATGACGACGGCCTCGTCCCCCTTACGGATGTTCGGATCGGCTTCCTCCACACCGACGGCGAATAGGTTGCCCTTCAGATCGAAGTCCCCTATGAGTACCAGATTGATCCCTTTCTCGCTGAGCTTTCGTGCACCATCGATGGTCAGGGATATCATCCCACGCTCAGGTGAGAGCATTCCCAATTGTTCCCCGTTCTCAAGGATCTTGGGCCTGGGATATCTTCCCCTGATCTCCGCTCCATCCAGCAGGTGTTCTCCACCCGGGCCGAACTGGAACCTAGCGACCGATTCCATGGTGCGGAGTCGGTCCTCTGCCCTGGATACGGGTTCCAGGTCCCCGCAAACCCGATCCAGCTCATTCCTCAATTCCATCAAGCTCTCCGTGGATGTGGGGCGGTCCCGGGACGTTCGAGTGCATTCGAGCCCCTCGATCACGAAACTATCGTCAAGATGACAGACAATCTCATCGTACCGGAAGGAAACCATATGCTGAAGGAGTTCTAGGATCATCGCCCTCTCGAAGCAGTCCCAGTGACCGGTGACCGGTATGTCGTACTGGGACGCGGGATAGAAGAGCTCAACCTCCCGAGGGACGATTCCCAGGGGAGAGGTGACTATCACCTCATGGACCATGTGGGTTCTTCGCACGGAGTCGATGACCTCCCTGAATATCCTGTGAGTCCTGGATGTCGAGTATGGCTTCCTGGCGGAGCACGGGAGCAGCAGCAGTACCCGTTTGTGTTCCGGGGGAACGTAGCGATCAAGGATTCTCTTCCGCCATCTCTCGACGTCCGGGCGGTGGAGGGATTGCTTCGTGTTGCAGCTCATCCTCCCCCCTATCACAGGGGTGGTCCTCTCCTGGTGGGCGTAATGCTCAAGATCGAGAAGTCTCAGCGCCGAGACCGCCCAGGGGTCTGAGCTTATCCTGGTCTCCACCATCTCCCTCAGTTTCCCCCGGGATATCGCCCATCTCACCTGTCGCAGCTCGTCCCAGACGGAGCGAAGATTGAAATCGAGTACGTTTCCTGGCGTGGGCTCCTCGACCATCCAATCTCCCTCAGCGGCATCGATGGTGCAGTCGGGAAGGAGCAGTTTCCCCATGGCCGACAGGAGTATGATCAGGGAGGAGTCGAACAGATCGACGCCCAGGTAGCACAGTAGGGCAAGGTTCCTCACCTCCATGATCCCTGGAGCGTAGATCAGACTGGAGTGCCCGACCGCCTCCCTCAGGCGGACCACGGACCCGACGAGATCTCCCGCGTCACGCCTTAACTCGAAGGCCCCGTCCAGTCTTACGATGCTGGCCTCGCCCATCTCCAAGGTCTCGGGGATGAGAGCAGGTGGTGATCTCAGGGTGAGCGTCGATTTTCCTGGGCTGAGATGGCTCTCTCCCACCCTCTTCAGATGAGATAGGGGGAACTTCGTCCCTCCTCTGAAGAGGGGACCGGCCCCGTCTTGCCCGGCCCTGATTGTCAGTCCCTCCTTAGACTCTAGGAGGATGAAACTGGCAAACCCAGGGGCTGGATGATTGTCGGTGTCGACGAAAAACACTTCCGGTGTGCTCAATGAGAGATCACCCTCGGTCCATCTGGCGATCCTGGCGTTGAAGGCCCGTTCCAGCACCTCGAGCATACCCGACTATCTATGTACCCCTAGAAATCATTGGCGGTCAGAAGGTGGTGACCAGGTCGTGCTCCTTGATGATCTCCCCTATCCTGTCCCAGGAGATCATCTGCACGTTGGATATCAACTCGATATCCTCCAGTCGTTCCCTGAGATCCTCCTCGATGCAGTAGACCTCCCCCTCGAAATCATCGAGGTCGGTCACCGCATCGACGTTCGAGGGCATATCGATGGCTTTGGATTCCTGACCGACCAAGACGCTCAGGGTGCCGTCGCCCATGAGAAACCATTGTCGACCGCTCCACCGCATCGCTGACCAGTCACATCAGGCGGGAACGACCTCCTTCGAGCCGACACCGTCGGCGATCGGCTCTATGACCTGGCTCGGTTCAAGCTCCTTCATCTTCTTAGCAAGTTTCACGATGGACATCGGGCACAGGAGTCTAGCGCGGTCAAGGAGTTCATCAGCCATCCCTATTCCCTATTCAATACGGTTTTGCACGGTTGTGCGATAATTATATATAACCGCTAATTCATAAGATTTTCCGATGAACTCAAGGAGATATGGTCAATGCTCCCGGACAAGCTGATGGACATCCCGACATGCAAGGACCTGGTCCAGTGCGCTTTCAGCCTGAACGATTTTGAGGTCACCGTGTACAGCAAGTTGGTAGAGCTTGGACCATCCCGGGCAGACGAGGCGGCGGAGTCCATGGATAGGGACAGGAGCACCGTATACAGGTCGCTACAGAAGCTCATGTCCTGCAGTATAGTATACCGGGAATCAAGAAGCATCGATCGGGGGGGCTACTATCATGTCTACACTCCCATCAGCAAGAGTATGATGAAGGAGAAGCTCCGGCGATGCGTGGAGGAGTGGCACGAGAACATGCTGGATATGCTCTCCCGCTTCGAAGATGATTTCTGAACTGCCTGAATCTACCTAACGAAGAGGTCTTATAGACTGGCCCCCCATTACAAACCTGAGTAAACATGAGCTTCAAAGGTATGGACATCGTTTCTATAAGGGATCTCGACAAGGGACAGATCCTGGAGATACTGGATCTGGCAGAGAGGATGATACCCTATGCAAAAGGAGAAGTGTTCACCAAGGCCCTAGATGGTAAGCTGCTTGCCAACCTGTTCTTTGAGCCCTCCACCAGGACCAGACTGTCGTTCGAGAGCGCCATGCTGCGCCTGGGAGGTAAGGTGCTTGAGATCGGGCACATCTCCACCACATCCATAGTGAAGGGTGAGACCCTGGCGGACACCGTCAGGATGTTCGAGTACTATGCGGATATCATCGTCCTCAGGCACCCCCACGAGGGAGCATCAAAGCTGGCTGCCCACTTCTCCTCAAGACCGATCATCAATGCGGGCGATGGGGCGGGACAGCACCCTACCCAGACACTGCTTGATCTCTTCACCATCAGGAGGGAGAAGAGGGAATTCAAGGGACTGAGGGCAGCAATAGTTGGAGACCTGAAGTATGGAAGGACCGTACACTCACTGGCGGAAGCACTCGCCATGTTCGGGGTCGAACTCACGTTCGTCGCTCCAGAGCAACTCCAGATGCCAAAGGAGACCATAAACGAGGTCAGAAACAAGGGGATCGAACCCGAGGTCTCCTTCGATCTGGAGGAAATCATTCCCAAGGTGGATGTACTGTACGTTACAAGGATACAGAAGGAGAGGTTCCCTGACCCAGAGGAGTATGCGAGGGTGGCGGGATTCTACAGGGTGGATAACAGGCTCCTCAGGGAGGCCAAGAAGGACATGATAGTCATGCATCCTCTCCCCAGGGTGGACGAGATCGCCCCCGAGGTGGACTACACACCGCACTCCATGTACTTTCACCAGGCGTTCAACGGCCTCCCGGTGAGAATGGCCATCCTGCTCCTGCTACTGGGAGGTGACGTTGATGAAGGAGTTTAGGGTCACGCCCATAAGGAACGGCACGGTCATCGATCACATCGAATGCGGGATGGCTCTCAAGGTGCTCCGGATCATAGGCGTGGAGGGATCCAATGTGAGGTCAACCGTGAGCATCCTCATGCACGTCCCGTCCAAGAAGGGGGGATGGAAGGACGTTGTCAAGGTCGAGGACAGGGAGCTGGATCCCAAGGAGGTTGACAAAATCTCCCTCATATCTCCCAAGGCCACCATCAACATCATCCGGGACTTCAACGTGGCCGAGAAGTACAATCTGGATCTGCCGGATGTGATCCGAGGGATCGTGAGATGCGGCAATCCAAGCTGCATCACCAACCTCAAGGAACCGGTAGAGCCGGAGTTCAAGATAGAATCAAGTGATCCACCGGTTCTCAGATGCATCTACTGCGATAGAATACTGGATGATATCGCGGAGCACCTGATCTGATCACCTGAGCCATGTCAGCTCGGTCTTGGACCTGTCCACAACAGACTCCATACGCTGGATGAGGGTATCCTGATCGGCATCTCTCTCGGCTACGGCGACGATCAGCAGGTTGGCGCTCAACTCAACGATGATTACCATCGAATTCTTGAAGAAGACGACCACCTTCTCCAGATCATCCTTGATTATGTCCTTGCGGGTGGTCTCTGCCGCCGAGAACATGATTGCCGACATGGCCGAGAATGTCTCCGCCCGGAGCTCGGATGCTGAGTTACCAGCGATCATCAGACCGGTCTTGGAAATAACCGAAACGCTCTTGATACGCGAATCCGGGCCGAACTCATCGGAGATTATATCCTCCAAGACTCCCTCGACAGATTTTGAAGGCTGCAAGTTGACATCCTCCTGGATGGGTTAGGACGGGCGGTGTCGTATCCCTGAGGGCGACCAATGAGTTGGACCGACTTAACCCTTTTCATTGGAAGTAAGAACGAATCTGGGTAATATTAATGGCGGTCCCAATCCTGATGAGAGAATCATTACTAGACATCGAGAACTCCCCTTGAGAATCTATAAATATTTCCTAATAGACTTTCGGAGACTGGATGACGGTGACGAGGATGATCTCGGGGACTCCGGGTGAGCGATCTGGGATGATGCTTTTATCAGATTTGACCCAGGACGTCGGGGGAACACCGAAGACGGAGCACGTATCCCCCCCGCCCAATTCACACCGGACCTGGAGTTCACTGACCCTCATCACCATAATGTCCAGGCAACCACATTCACGGTGATATGAAGTGAGGGTTTGCGTATTGGCTGGAATGCCGGGAGCGGGAAAGGAGGAATTCGTTAAGATCGCGTTGGAGGACGGTTACGAGGTCATAAGGATGGGGGACGTGGTGAGAATGGAAACCTCCAATTGGGGCATCCCCCCCGATGACCATGGAATTGGTGGTTTCGCTCACTCCGAGAGACAGATCCATGGATACGACATCTGGGCCAGGAGAACCGTTCCCATGATATGCAAGGATCCGACGATCATCGATGGCTGCCGGGGGGTGGCTGAGCTGGAGGTCTTCCGGAGGGAGTTCGGGGACCAGGTGGTGGTGATCGCAATTCATACCTCCCCCAGGATCCGTTTCAGGAGGCTGAGGGAACGGAATAGGGAGGACGCGCCCGAGAACTGGGAGGAGTTCCTCGAGAGGGATAAGCGTGAGCTGGGTTGGGGACTTGGCAAAGTTATAGTCCTGGCGGATTTCATGATAGTCAACGAGGAGGACTTGGAAACGTTCCAAGATGTCGTCAGGAAATTCCTTGCCAAGCTGGATTCGGATGAGGTCCAGGGCCGTGGGGATCCTTAGTGTCAAGGCCCTTTTCGCCATCCCAGGGAACAGATGACTTATCAATCTAAACAGAGAGTCGTTACTACTGCAGGACTGAGAGAGATCGATAGCCCAAGGGGATGGTCACGATAGGACTTGGCAAAATAGAGTTGATCATCCACGGGAATGACCAGGTCTCAATGCATCCAACCGAGAGCAATGAACGGGTCAGTGAGATCCCCGATGATCTATGAAACGATCAAGAGGAGGGAGCGACTGACCTATGTCATGGCCTCCATCGGCTCCACATTGTAGAAATAGCTCCTGACGTCTCCGTCATCAAACTCCACGAAGAGACTGAGCCGCTCGTTCTCGAAGGTTATGAAGAAGGATTTCAGGTTGGAACGGTACAGTGACGCACGATTCTCATCGAGCTTGTCGACCTTGAGCATCCCCTTGTCCAGCATCTCATGGATCCTCCTGTAGCATCTTGACATTGGGATATCAAGGATCTCGGATAGTTCCTTGATGCTGATGTCCTTGTGATATGCGATCGAAAGGATGCGATTCACGTCCTCATCGCAGGCCAGATGGGTGAAATCAAAGTCCATCCTTTTCTTCCTCATGTGCATTAAGAATAAGTGGTCTATATATATTCCTTCTTTTAAAATTCTCCATGCTGATTATTTCCTTAGAGAATGAACAGGAATGCCAGCTGTCCAGCATCCCTTTGAATGGGTTGAATTCAACGGTTCTCTCTTCATAAACAACATGAAGAATGATTATATATCTGCATCCGTCTGCGAATACCGCCCAGATGGGATCCCTATGAGAAAATCCTTGGGAATTGGAATGGTAGCTGTTGCGCTCTCGATTCTCATCATATCCAGCGCTGGCTCTATGACCATGGGCTTATTGGCGGGAACCACAGAGACGGCTTCCGCTCCCACCTCATTTATGGAGGAAGGGGAGGACAACTTCCAGGCGCTTGGTTCATACTCCATAAGCATACCGACCGCGGCATGGCCATCCTTTTTCTCCACGGGAGACCTGAACAATGACTCGAGGCCCGACCTGGCCGTGGCCAGCAGCGAGGGGGATCTGGTGGAAATCTTCCTTCAGGAGCAGAACGGCACATTTCCCCCGGTCCCCGACATCACCGTCCAGCTTACCGCCGAGCCGACCGGGATGGACATCGGGGACCTAGATGGGGACGGGAAGGACGACATAGTGGTGTCCATAGGCTCGGAGAACAGGGTGTACTTCTGCTACCAGTCCAACGGTTTCTCCATCGGTATCATCAACTCGATCAACGTTTTCCCTTCCCCCCATGAGGTTGTCCTGGGTGATTACGATGACGATGGTAACATGGACTTCGCGGTCGTGAGCAAGAATATTAGTGGATCACCCAATTGTTCATACGCCATTCACCTTGAGGCCAATGGATACGTGGCTTCGACGCAGCATTCGATCGCGTCAGAGGGACTCTATAAGGCCTCGATGATCGTTGCAGGTGACTGCGATGGGGACGGGAAGGACGACCTGGTGATCTCCGATCCCCAGTTCAATAAGATGTTGATCGCAATCAATGGGATCACCAGTCCCGGGGGTGATGTCTGGTCCACTCTGCAGATACTCAATGTGGATGCTGTCTCGGACGTGAAGTTCCAGGATGTAGATGGATCTGGCCCTGATGAGATCGTTGTCACCGCGAGCGGATCGGACGAGGTCATGATATTCAGGTACAATGATGGCCTTTCAAAGTTCGACACCTGGAAGATAAAAGGCGGGCTTTCATCACCGAGAACCGCCTGCATGATGGACGTTGATGATGATGAGATACCCGACCTGGTAACGCTCACCGATGGCGATGATCTCGTCCAGTTCTTCTCAACCTCTCTGCAGGGAGCATACGGTGCCACCAGTCTAGATTTCTTTCCCTCACAAGCCTCACCCTTCGAGTCAGAGGTCCTGGACTTCGATCTAGACGGGAACCTTGACCTGCTGGTCGCCTGCAACGCCACCTCTTCTAACGGATCGGTATCGATTTACTACGGACCTGGAACAGGGTCGCCGAGCAATGCCGATGACAACATCCTCTTCCAGACCGGAGGGCCGACCTCCATGGTGGTGGGCGACTTCGATTGTGACGGCGATAACGAGATCGGGGCCCTGATGGACAGTCAGGATGTGATCGCCTTCGCAGAGGTCAATTCGACCGGGCTCGGCACGAAGGAGGTCAGCAACGGACCGCATGACATGCTGGTAGCCGACCTCCGGGGGAGCGACGACCTGGTGGTCTCCAACTGGGGCAGTCAGAATCTGAGTCTGTTCTGGAGTGATTCATCGTTCTTCAGCGGAACGGAACCCTCCCTCCAGATATCCCTTGCCATGCCCGGGCCCAACTCCCTGGCGTCGGGAGACCTGAACGGGGACGGACTGGAGGACATAATCGTGGCCAGTCAGGGAGGGGTCGAGATACTATACAACACTGGAGCTGACCCGGTTCTCGATGAGAACCATACGATCACCTTCCAGCTAGATGGCGGCAATTTAACCGATGTTATCGTGGGTGATCTGGATGTAGGGGATGAGTCGGCCAATGGATGGAACGTTACTGCCGATATCGCCGTGATCAACCTCACCTCCAACAGGATTGAGATATACCCCAATATAGAGGGTGATTTCGACCCCTCATACAGCAACTTCCTTTGCCCCGCTGGTAGTGGACAGATAATCTGGATGGGGTCGGGTTTGATCGATGATGATGACCTGATGGACCTTGTGATCGCCACTGATGATGGCAATTTGACCGTTTTCTTCCAGGATCTCGGATACCCCATTGGTTTCCATGAATCCAGAAGCGTCGTCATAGGGATGGACAATGGGGTGATCCATGCTTCCCTGGGAGATGTCGATGATGACGGCAAATCCGAGATTGGGGTGATGGGGGCGGAGATACCGATCGTCACCGTGCTGGACGTGGATCAGATCGGGTCCAGCTGCCTGATCAACCTCAGCTCGGGTTCGGGTGAGGGGTGGGTCCTGATGGAGGATCTTGACGGTGACCTGAGGGATGATGTCCTCTTCTCCTCACCTGGTTCCGCGTGCGTCTCGTTCACTCTCCAGAGGAACGTTGCCCCTGTGGCTATTATCGAGCTCTTGACCGCTACGCCCATCGATGAAGGGGACACTGTTACCCTATACGGGGGGAACTCGACAGACAGCTACTCGGACATCGATTCCCTTGAGTATCAGTGGGATTTCGGTGATTCTGTGATGGGTAGCGGGGAGACCGTTCAACACCAGTTCACTGATGATGGCCCATTCACGATCGCCTTGAGGGTGACGGACAGAGGAGACCTTTATAACGAGTCGTATCTGAACCTTACGGTGGAGGATCTCTCCCCCACCGCCTTGTTCGACTCACCTTCCTCCGCGGATGAGGGGAGCATCGTCCAGTTCACAGACATGTCCTCCTCTTCCCCGGACGAGATAGTCAACTGGACATGGGAATTCGGTGACGGAGAATCGGTGACCATTCTGATCGGGGGAGATCCAGATGTCCCCTATGTATACGGCGACAACGGCACGTATCAGGTCAACCTCACGGTGACGGACGACGACGGTTCCCAGGACTCGTTCCTCTCCAGCATCCTGATCGCAGACCTTGATCCCACCTCAGACTTCGATGTCTCCGACCAGAACCCGCTCGAGGGCGAGGCCGTGACATTCACCTCCACTTCCATTTCCCATCCTGACGAGATCGTGAACTGGACATGGGAGTTCGGTGACGGGGACACGGGATACGGGGAAGTGGTCGATCACACGTTCGAGAGCGATGACCTCTACATGGTCAATCTCACCGTTACTGATGAGGACGGGAGCCAAAACCTATGCCAAATGGCTGTGACAGTGTTGGACATTCCCCCCGAGGCCGCGATGGGTATCTCACCAATCGAACCTCAGGAGGGCGATATCGTCAGGTTCACGGACCTCTCAATATCCCATCATCCACTGGGGAACTGGACATGGGAGTTCGGTGACGGCGGCATGAGCTTCGATAGTGACCCGGACCACGTGTACCAGACAGAGGGGGAGTACCGGGTCAACCTGACCGTTAGGGACCAGGATGATAGCGTCAATCGGACCACGGTACTGATAACTGTGCTCGATACACTGGTGGCTGACTTTTCCATGGATCCCACTGCCATTGCCGAGGGGGAGGAGGTGCAGTTCCTCGATCTATCGTATTCCTATCACGAGATAGTGAACTGTACCTGGTACTTCGGGGATGGCGCCATGAGCTTCGATAGTGACCCGAAACACGTGTACCAGGACAACGGGTCATACCAAGTGATGCTGAGGGCAAGGGCCGCAGATGGCTCTGAAGACGAGTGTACCGAGGTGATGACGGTCACGGACACCAGCCCCCAGGTCAGCTCCCTATACACCCAGTCCGGTGAGACGGAGGTAATGGAGGACACTCGCCTCCAGTTCAGGATATCTTGCTCGGAAACCAATGATGGGATAGTGAAGTATGAGTGGGACCTGGACATGCAGGGGGAGTTCCAGGCGGATAACTCGACATCGGTGAATGCCATTTCCGCCAAGTTCACCGACGAGGGCATATACACCGTGGCCGTCAGGGTGTGGGACTCGGATTCATACACCCAGGCACAGTTGGTGATAGAGGTAGTGAACGTGGCCCCGGAGGTGGAACTTGCCTACACCGTCATCGACAGCGGCACGATCCACTTCTTCGCCTCATACTACAACGATAGCGACAGCGACATGGGCAGCCTTATGTTCCAGTGGGCATTTGGCGGTGATTTCGGGGAACCGGTTGATGAGAGTGAGATCGACCATCACTTTGATGTGGACGGGATGTACACCGTTCGTCTCAAGGTGATCGACGACAACGAGGCGGAGGGACTGTCCACCCTGGCTGTCCTGGTGGACCGGACCCCTCCCAAGATCTCAGCGGTGGATGTACCGGATCGGGCCTTCATAGGCCAGATAATACCGGTGTCATTCAACGTGACTGACAGCTTCGAGATAGCCTCGGTGATCCTGTTCTACAGCGTAGACGATCAGGTGGAGAGCATCGAGATGACCCCCTCGGGTGGCAATGGACTTTTCATCGCTTCCATCCCAGCTCAGAACTCCACCAAGACCATCGACATCTGGGTTGTTGCCACTGATTCGAGCAACAACACGAGGCAGACGGGAATACTGTCCCTGCAGATACAGGAGGAGCCGATGCCCACAGACTTCTACATTCTGGGGTTGATGGGGGCGT
>CAZQLP010000008.1:4416-29344 GCA_964594225.1 uncultured Methanomassiliicoccales archaeon | reverse complement strand
GGAGAGCGAGACCCGGGAAGCCAGAGACACCCCCGAATCGATGAAACGCTGCCTCCTGTGGACCTGGAGGCCACCAGGAGAGAAAAACCGACACAATACCGAAACCCAAATGGGGGCTCCTAAGGTGACCAGCGCCCCGACGACCGCGGAGCGGGAAGGGGCCCCGCCATCTGCCGCCCCCGCCATCACGGGGAAAGGCAGACCATGCAAAGAGATCATCGACCTGCCTTATCCAGGGAGGGGACCAAGCTGCACAGGATAGCGCACAGGCAGCACTTCGACAGCAGAGGGTGTTTCATCTCCACCGCGGCCTACGGTTCTCCCCTGACACCCGAGCTGGACACACTGAGGTGGTTCAGGGACGAGGTGATGCCCAGGAACATTTTAGGAAGGGGGTTGATGAAGGCATATCGCCGCCATTCCCCGGGGATCGCCGAGAGGCTTCTGACGAGAGAGGAGAAAGGGAGCGGGGGCGACATCGGGGGGGCATTGTTACCTATGCTGACCATCCTGGTCTACGTGTGTGGAAGCCTCAGTGCCTGGCGGCTGAGCAGGTCACCACCGAGGAAAATGGCATGAACCTCCAGCGCATTACCGTGAATGGGTGCATCACACGAGGAGATTCGAGGGGATCATCGTACCGATGATGACGCCTTTCAAGGCGGATGGGGAACTGAACGTAGAGAGACTGGAGGAGTTCACGGAGTATCTGATCAACGGGGGGGTCCATGGCCTCTTCCCCTCCTCATCGATAGGCGAGGCGTCCAGCATGAGCACGGAGGAGAGGAAGAGGGTCATCGATGTGGTGAGGGAAACAGTACCTGGAGAAGTACCGGTCATCCCAGGAACTGGGTCGAGCGACCTGACCACCGCCCTCGAGTTGACAGGGTATGCGGAGGAGACGGGTTGCGACGGGGTGGTGGTGGTCACACCATACTACCTGAAACCGGACCAGGAGGGACTGTACGACTACTTCGGTCGGATCGCCGATTCCACGGAACTGCCCATCTTCATGTACCAGATACCGATGGCCACCGGGGTGGAGATCTACCCGGACACGGCGGCATCGTTGAGCGGGAGATACGACAACATTGTTGGGATGAAGGACAGCTCCGGCAACCTCAGTCGATTGATGGAGACCAGGAGGAAGACCGGCGACGACTTCCTGATATTTCAGGGTCTGGATACCCTTCTGCTTCCCAGCCTCCAGGTGGGATGCGCCGGGGGGATGGTCGGCACCACCAACGCGATCCCGGGTCCGGCCGTCAGGGTATTCAACCTATTCCGAGAGGGTCTGATGGAGCAAGCCATGGAACAGCAGATCGGCGTCCTCGGTCCGTTGTTCGAGGCCTGCATGAGCGCGGGTGTGTTCCCGGCCGGCTTCAAGGAGACCGCACGCATACTGGGATTGGATATCGGCCCCACCAGGAATCCAATACGCGGATTGACCCTTTCGGAGAGAGAAACCCTGATAGACTCGCTAATGGCGCTGGACCTCTGATCGACTGCCCTGAAGCCACTTGAACGCCGTTACGCAGAGCTGGAAAGTGGAAAGAATAAGAAAGAAGACGAGGGACCTGCGTCCCTCTGTTTTTTCGAGCTCAGATCAGGCCCTTGAGCACCGGGAAGTCCTTCAGGTCCTTTGCGGTGTCCTCGATGCCGAACTTCGCAAGAGTATCCTTGGTGGGGACACCATTGACCCACCCCCTGGCCTCGTAGTACTCGGCCAGCATCTTGGTGAGCGGCGGGACCTTGCCGGCTGCTCCACCCTCGGCCAGAGGCTGGAACATCCTTGGGGGCAGGGTGTCGTTCTTGGTGGGCATGAAGCCGTGCTTGAGGTTGAACATCCTAATCAACTGGCATATCCTTCCACCCAGCTCCACAAGCATCTCGGTAGAGGTCGTGTTCCAACCAGTGATGGCGTTGACGATGTCGGACTTCCACTCGTGGCTGTAGCCGGCGAAGTCGTAGAACAGGCAGTAGGTCAGCGAGTTGTCGAACATCGCCCAATCCTGCCAGGCCATCGCGGCCTTGCCCTTGAGATCCAAGCTGAACCTGTCCATTCCTGGCAGGTCGTAGTAAGGTAGGGGTACACCCAGCTCCGATCCCTCGGAGAATCCCGTGACGTGGCACGGCCCCCTTGGACCAGTAGCGTAGTTCACGGCCATGGAGAAGAACGCCCTTCCGTCGTGGGCGGGTATGATGGCGTTATTGACTGTGACCGCTAGTTCAGGGCAGCCCAGCTTCTCCGCTGCCACATAGACACCCTCTCCCAGCAGTTCGCCCATTTCGTTCTTCCTGAACGTGACAAGCTCCAAGAGCTTAATCATGCCCTCAGCGTCACCCCACGCCAATGGGAAGCCTAGATCCTCCTCCTTGATGAAGCCCTTCTCAAAGGCCTCGATGGCGAAGCCGAGCGTACCACCGAAATCGATGGTGTCGATGCCCCACATGTTGCAGAGGTGACCGGCGTAGTTGATCGCTTTCAGATCGTCTATCAGAGCGTTGCTACCCATCATCCCCAGGGTCTCGTACTCTGGACCATAGCCGGCCATGTCGTACTTGCCGCCATCCTTGACCTCCACCAAGCGGTGGCATCCCATCACGCAGTTCGAGCAGGCGTCGGGCTTGGGCTTCAGGGTCGGGTTGAAGTCCCCGCCAGCAGAGCCGATCTTCTTGGCCCCGTCGGCCCAGGTACCCAGACTGAAGTTCTTCATTGGCAGGAGGCTGAGCTTCTCCCTGTCGATGACCGCCATGGCCTGGCCCTCCTCGCGGTTGGCCTTGGTGAAGTCGTTGACCTTCACCGCCTCGGCGATCTCCTTCTTCAGCTCCTTGAGCTTCTCTGGATCCTTGACCTCGTTCCTCTTGTCGCCCTGGATCACTATGGCCTTGAGCTTCTTGGAACCCATCACAGTGCCGACACCCATACGACCGGCGTTGCCGTGACCGTCCTCTATGCAGACCGCCGCATACTTGACCAGATTCTCGCCACCCTGTCCGATGGGCATAATCTGGGCCTTCTCATCACCGATCTCCTTGCGGAGAGCGTCCTGTGTCTCTCTGACGTCCTTGCCCCAGACAGCGGAGGCGTCCTTAATCTCGACCTTGTCCTCGTTGATGTGAATGTACACAGGCTTGTCCGCGGCACCCTTCACCGCGATTCCGTCCCAGCCCGCCTTCTTCACCGCCTCGGCCAAGTGGCCTCCACCAGTAGAGTTCCCCCAGAATCCCGTCAGGGGGGACTTGAAGGAGAGCGTGAACCTTCCGGATCCCAGCACACCAGTCTTCCCCTGAATTGGTCCTACCCCAAGGAATAAGATGTTATCTGGTCCCATAGGATCGGCTCCTGCGGGTATGTTGTCATAGAGCAGCTTCACCCCGAAACCGACACCACCAAGCCACTTTTTCGCGAAGGCCTCGTCGAATTCTTGTGTTGAGATATCCCCGGAAGTCAAATCTACCCAAAGGATCTTTCCCCAGTATCCATACATGTTGCGATTCCTCCTATTATCCGGCCTTACACCGGACATAAACGCCTCTCCAAAGATCCGCACTAAAGAGTTCGATCAGGTCGGAAATCATCCTGTCCAGAATCAACCCCCAGGCCTAACCTTCCTACAACTGCAGATTCCTCGAATGGACGTATCGTACTGAATAAGATTTCGTGTATAATATTTAATGTTTCGTTATGCCAGAACGAGCATTTCGGCTCATTGCATTGTCATATGGCTAATCCAGATGCGCACATGGATGATGTGGACCACTGAACCCTGCGTGACTGATGCCGAGGTCCGAGCGCTCGATGAAGAAGCGGCATACGAAAAACGATTGCTAGAAGCCATTTCTCAACGAAACAAGAAAGGTCACGTTCGGCCCACTCAACAGAATTCCGAAAGGAGCCAACGCGTAAATCTGGCATTGAACGATTCCAATGAGAATGGGAAGGGTTGGTGCAGAAAGCATAAATACGCGATATTCTTCCATTAGCGCACACTCAGGTCCTCTCAAGAAAGACACAATATGACCGAATCTGGGATATTCCCGACGGGGTATTGAAATGGTGAAGATGCCTGACATCAGCAGGGAGTTGCAAGCCTGTCTCCAGTGCGGTTACTGCGTCAGGGTATGCCCGGCCTACAGCCAGACACCATGGGAATCGGACACGCCCAGGGGAAAGATATTCTACCTGAACCAGCTGGCCAACAGATCTCCCGTGGACAGGCTGCTTGGACGCAGGGTGGAGGTCGATGATGAGTTCGTCGATGCCATCTTCCAGTGCACCGGTTGTGCAAGATGCCAAACCGTCTGCCAGGCCGGGATCGAGTTCGCCGAGTTCTGGGAGAAGGTCCGCAGGTGGATCGTGGACCAGGGCCCGGGGGTTAAGCCCGTTCACAAGAAGATAGATGAGAGGATCGCTAAGTACAAGAACCCCTACGGGGAGCCCACGGAGAAGAGGGACGCCTGGTGGCCATCAGACGTTCCCAGGGCCGAGGACCCGGAGGTGATCTTCTACGCAGGCTGCACGGAATCATACCGCGAGCAGAAGATTGCCCAGGCAAGCGTCAGGGTCATCCATCGCGCTGGGGTCAAGGTCAACGTCCTGGGTGAGGCGGAGTACTGCTGCACCTCTCCAGCCCTGAGGACCGGGCAGATTGGGAACACATTCGAGTGCGCCGAGAGCATCATCACCACCACGGAGAAGATTGGCGCGAAGATCATGGTCACCGCCTGCGCCGGGTGCTACAAGACCATATCCCATGACCTCGAGAGGTACTACGGCAGACCCACCTTCGAGGTACTTCACTTCGTGGAGTTCCTTCTGAAGCTTCTCAAGGAGAAGAAGATCAAGTTCAATAGGAAGCTGGATTCCAGGGTCACATACCACGATCCCTGCCACCTGGGGCGCCATGGCGGGGTCTTCGAGCCACCGAGGGAGATACTGAAGAGGATGGGTGTCGATCTGGTGGAGATGCCCCATAGCAGGATGGACGCCAGGTGCTGCGGTGCCGGTGGAGGTTACAAGTCCCAATACAACGCCTTCGCCATCAACATAGCCGCGGACAGGGTGGAGGAGGCCCTCTCGGTCGGAGCCGAGATTCTCGCCAACGCCTGTCCATTCTGCGTTCACAATCTCAAGCAAGGCGCAGAACAGATAGGTTCTGACATAGAGATCCCGGACATCGCCGAGCTCGCCGAGGAACTCACCCGCCCAGAGGAAGCGGAAGAAGAGTAAGAAATATCATGAACACATCTCCTGCTAAGGCAGTAGCGGGGTTGGGAGATGAGCGCTGATCCCAGGATTGATAGAAGCCCCATTCATATCATTGAGAGCAGGTTAACCCAGATCCTGACACTCAACGTGAGGGAGTACCTCAAGAAGTGGCTTCCCCTCAGCATCTTCATAGGCATCGTGGGCGGATTCGGCGCCATCATCTTCCAGCTCCTGCTGGACTTGATCTGGACGCTCTGCTACGGTACCGGGACCGTTCCCTGGTACTTCATTCTTCTCCTTCCAGCGATCGGAGGGCTGATCGCGGGCATGATCATCCACAGGTTCGCCCCCGAGGCGGCGGGACACGGGACCGATGCCGTGATAGACGCGCTGCACCACAAGGCCGGGAAGATGAGACCTCGGGTGGTGCCGGTGAAGGTCATTGCCAGCGCCATAACCATTGGGACTGGTGGAAGCGCGGGCAGGGAGGGGCCCATAGCCCAGATTGGCGCTGGTCTGGCCTCGTTCATGGGGGCCAAGCTCAAGCTCAGCCGCTCGGATCTCAGGATATTCGTTGTCAGCGGGATGGCGGCCGGCTTCTCCGCCATATTCAAGGCCCCGCTCGGCTCGGCGATCTTCGCCATGGAGGTCCCCTACAAGAACGATCTGGAGACCAACGCGGTCATTCCATCCATGATCTCCAGCGTGGTGGCCTACCTGGTGTTCATACCGTTCTACGGTACCGCCCCCATATTCCACGTCCCGTCCTCTGAGCTAGGCATCACCACGGACAACTTCCTCTGCATCTTCCTTGTAGGCATATTGGTGGGGTTGGCGGGGATCGTGTTCGTCAAGGTATTCTACGGTGTAAGGAACTACTTCCGTTCCATTAACATGCCCTTCTTCCTGAAAACGGGCATCGGGGGACTGATGGTGGGCATCATAGGTCTGACGCTCCCCCAGGTCCTCGGGCTGGGATGGAACACCATCCAGGGGATTCTCGATGGCAATTTCACCTCGGTGACCTTCCTGCTCGCCCTCGTTGTGGGGAAGATGATCGCCACATCCCTCAGCATAGGTTCCGGGGGGAGCGGTGGTGTGTTCTTCCCATCGCTGCTCATAGGCGGGGCCCTGGGTGGGATGATCGCCACCATATTCGGGATGGATTATCTCCCGCTCTGCGTCCTGGTCGGCATGGGCGCTATGATGGCCGGTGTGACAAAGACCCCAGTCTCAACCTCGATCATGATCACCGAGATGGTGGGGGGTTACATGGCCCTCATCCCCGTGATGATAGGCTCGGTGATAAGCTACATAGTCACCGGGAAACACACCATCTACGAGAAGCAGATCGCCCAGAAATCGTTCTCCATGGACGTATCCAGTCTGAGCATGATCAAGGTGAGTAAGGCCATGAGCAAGAAGGTGGTCACCATACCCTATGACGCCTCGATCGACGACGCCTTCCACATCGCGTCTGAGAACCCACACTACCTCTATCCCGTGGTGGATGATGAGAACAGGATACTTGGGGTGGCCCCCAGGGAGAGGATCGAGGAGGTTCATGAGAGGATACCGAACTCGTCCGTGATGGAGGTGCTACAGACCCACTATGAACCCTTGGAATCCGACAGGAAGGTCCTGACCGCCTTCGAGATCATGAACGACAAGCAGATATCCCGAATGATCGTGGTGGATCCCGAGGACACGAGAAAGGTGGTTGGGACGATCACCAGGTACGACATCCTGAAAATAATGGAACATCTCGACGAGAGGCATCACGAGTACTGATTCACCCACTCGGTAGTCGCGATAGATTGATATACGCCGATGTCCTGGCTCGAAAAGTTGGCCATGGTGTTCGAGCTTCTGGACGAGAGAATCAGGGATTTGCTTTCGGAAAAGGGCATCGAGGAGCCCACCGGCCCGCAGAGGGAGGCCATTCCCTCGATACTCAGCGGGAACCATGTGCTCCTGGTGGCCCCCACGGGCATAGGCAAGACCGAGGCGGCCATGCTCCCCATCTTCGATCAACTCCTGGAGGCAGAGGGGAGTGGGATCAAGTGCCTGTACATCACCCCGCTCAGGGCACTGAACCGTGATATGTTGCGACGGCTGGAGGAGTTCGGCGACCAGTTTGGGGTGAGCGTCGCCGTCAGGCATGGAGACACCACCCAGGCAGAGAGGAACAGGCAGTCCAAGAACCCCCCCGATGTCCTGATCACCACCCCAGAGACCCTCCAGATCCTGTTCACCGGGAAGAGGCTGAGGGATCATTTGACGAACGTCAGGTACCTAGTGGTGGACGAAATCCACGAGCTGGCCGATGACGAGAGGGGGGCGCAGCTCTCCATCAACCTTGAGCGCCTGGTGGACCTCGCCGGCGAGTACCAGAGGGTGGGGCTCTCCGCCACCGTCGGCAGCATAGAGGAGGTGGCCCGGTTCCTGGTGGGGTCAGGGAGGGAGGTGAGGGTGGTAAGGGGGGACGTGATCAAGGAGATGATGGTGGAGGTGCAGAGCCCAGAGGTAACTGACGCGGACAGGGACCTGGCGGGAACGCTGCAGAGCGATCCCCAGCTCGTCTCCTGCATGAGGAGATGTCGCTGCCTTGTGGAAGACCACAGATCCACACTCCTCTTCGTCAACACCAGGGACACGGCGGAGGCGCTGGCCGCCCGCTACCACATCTGGGACGAGAGCTTCAGGATGGGTGTGCATCACGGTTCGCTGTCCAAGGACATACGCATCCAGATGGAAGATGACTTCAAGGAGGAGCGGCTGAAGGGATTGATCGCCACCTCGTCCCTGGAGATGGGCATCGACATAGGTTCGGCGGACTTCGCGATCCAGTACAATTCCCCTCGCCAGGTGACCCGGCTCGTTCAGAGGATGGGGAGGGCCGGACACAAGGTGGGTTCGCTGTCAGAGGGGGTCATAGTGGCATCGAACCCCGACGAGATCGCCGAGAGCCTGGTGATATCCAGAAGGGCAATGGCCGGTGAAATCGAGCCACTCAGGATAAGGGAGAACCCCCTGACCGTCCTGGCAAATCAGCTGGTATCCATGGCGATGGTGGGTGAGGTGGACACGGACTGGGCGTTCAGGATCGTGAGGGGAGCCTACCCCTTTAGGAACCTTTCCAGGGAGAGATTCGAGGAGGTGCTCGAACAGCTGTCCAAAATTGGACTAGTGTTCCTTGGAAGCACTTCCTACCGCCGCTCCCGGAGGGGGATGAAGTACTTCTACGACAACATCTCCATGATACCCGACGAGAGGACATTCAAGATACGGGACGTGGGGACCAGGAGCATCGTCGGTTCGCTGGACGAGAGCTTCGTGATCACCTTTGCCGAACCTTTCGCCACCTTCATCACCAGGGGGAGGAGCTGGAGGATCGTGGAGATCCGCGAGGACGAACTGCTTGTGGAGCAGGTGAGGGAAATCGGTTCCATCCCGTCCTGGGTGGGGGAGGATCTCCCGGTACCCATGGAAGTGGCCATGGAGGTGGGCGCGCTGAGGAGGACCCTGGACATGGAGAGCTACCCCGGAGACGAAAGGGCCGTGTCCGCATTGAGGGAGTTCGTGAACGAGGGCGGGAAGGAGAACCCGGTGCCGTCGGACAAGCTGGTGACCCTGGAAGTGGGGAAGGAACTGGTCATCATCAACGCCTGCTTCGGCACAAGGGTGAACGAGACCCTCTCCAAGATACTGTCTATCCTCCTGACCGCGAGGCTGGGGGAGAGCCTGAGGGCGCACACCGATCCATACCGCATCATCCTCGAGCTTCCTAGGGATCTCGGCTCCCAGGTGATCGTCGACGCCCTGAGGTCCATCAGACCGGAAAGCGTGGAATCCCTGGTGAGATTGGTGCTGAGGAACTCAAGCTACCTGAAATGGAGGTTCATCTACGTCGCCAAGAAGTTCGGGGTGATAGAGAGAGGCGCCGACCACCGCAACATCAGGTTCCAGAGACTGGTAGAGGTCTTTGAGGACACCCCCCTGATGAGCGAGGCCGTAGAGAAGGTGCTGTGGGATGACCTGGACCTGGACGCCACGAAGGAGGTGGCTGGCAGGATAGAGAGGGGCGAGATAGAATTCGAGGTGTGCGGGATCTCGCCCTTCGGAAGGGCTGGTCTTCAGCACTCCAAGGAGCTGATCAAGCCACAGAGGGCTAATCACTCCATCCTCATGGCGCTCAAGAAGCGCCTGGAGAACGAAACGCTGTACATGACCTGCCTCAACTGCCACGCCCAGTGGAGGACCACCCCCAGGGATTCGGGGACCAGGATCGTGTGCCCCAGCTGCGGAGGACGCATGATGGCCGCCCTGCACGGATACAACAGGAAGCACGCGGGGCTCCTGAAGAAGAAGGACCTCGATCAGGAGGAGACGCGCGAGGTGCGGAGGATGTTCAAGAACGCGAACCTGGTGAAGGAAAAGGGCAGGAATGCGCTTCTCGCACTGGCAGGAAGGGGCGTTGGCCCCGATGCCGCGGCAAGGATACTCTCCGGGTTCTACGACAGCGAGGACGAGTTCCTGAGGGACATCCTCAGCGCTGAGATAACATACGCCAGGACCAAACGATTCTGGGACTGATCAGATGGTACTCGACCGCCGTCTCGCCCCGCGTCCCTGATGGGCACCTCATCGACCAGCTGAATGCCGTTCCAACGACGTTCGCCAGCATTTTATTCCGCTATTGCTTCCCGCGCGTCTTGATGTGGACATGCCTGAGCAGAATTGCGACAACCGCAGGATGAAATCCTTTGATGTCAGATCCTAGAATGATTAAATATAATACCTACACATTGCTACTAGCTAACCATCGTTGGGCATTGAAACGGTGTACCTGGACACATGAGGGGGATAGAGATTATGGATGAATCCAAATGGAAAAACGACAGGTGGTGGGTATCACCCTACAACTTCATCGAAGAGACTAAGGTCGAGTTCCCGAAGAGAATCCAATTCGAGGACATCACACTTAGGGATGGAGAGCAGCAGGCAGGCGTCGTCCTTAGGAAAGAGGACAAAGTGAGCATAGCCAATAAGCTGGTCGAGGTGGGTGTTGACCGCATCGAAGCGGGCATGCCCGCTGTATCTGAGGACGATAAAGCGGCTGTCAAATTGATTGCGAGCGAGGTTGACGCCAAGATCTTCGCTTTCACCCGCTGCATGACAAGTGATGTCGACTTGGCGCTTGAATGTGATGTCGATGGGATAATAATGGAGATCCCTAGCTCACCCCATATCCTTGAATACGCCTATGGATGGTCCCTGGAAACCGCCATGGAGAAATCGATCAAGGCGACGGCGTATGCCGGTGAGCATGGCATGTACACCTGTTTCTTCTGCATCGATTCTACCAGAGCGGATTTGGAATGGTATCTGGAACTTCTGAATAAGGTGATCACTGAAGGCCACGCAGATTCCGTGGCGCTCGTCGATACATTCGGCGTCTGCACCCCTGAGACCATCAGATACCTCACGAAAAGGGTCATCGAGCGGATCAAGAAACCGGTTGAACTGCACATGCACAACGATTTCGGTCTGGCGGTTGCCAATTCAATAGCAGGATTGCAGGCAGGAGGCGAGGTCGTGCACACCACCGTCAATGCCATTGGGGAGCGGCTTGGCAACTGCGCACTCGAAGAGATCCTCTGCGCCCTGCAGATGCTGTATGGCGTTGATCTCCCGAATATCAGGTTCGAGGAACTCTACGGATTGTCCAAACTAGTGCAGGAGCGCACCAACGTCATAATGCCGAATAACAAGTCCATTGTTGGGGATAACTTCTTCGTGAGCGAATCTGGGATCGTCATCGGCTGGTGGGAGCGACTCAAGAGATTGAACATGCCTCTGGTGATGTTCCCCATCCATCCAAGGACGATAGGGCAAGACGATGTGCGGGTCGTGCTCGGGAAGAAATCGGGGATAGCTTCGATACGGATGAAGGCCGAGGAGTTGGGTCTCCCAGAACCCCCGGAAGATCTAGCAATGAAGATATTGGAACGGGTGAAACAGTACGCGATTGAGAACAAGCGGATACTCACGAATGAGGAGTTCGAAGAGATAGCAAAGGAGTTCCTTCCAAGGAAGTGAGCTTCTCGATTAGACTCGTCCCCCCGTTCGGCTCAGGTTCCATCCCGGAGATCCAGGCCCTGTTATCCCCTCCGACGCAGAGGATCCTTTCGTGTTCCATCTACCCATGATGGGGGTTGTTCACTCGCTCACGGTCTCCAGCTTGAACATCACACCCATTCCCCTAAGGGTGCTCTGGACCTTGTCCGCCAGGTGCAGCGCGTCCTCGACCGTGGCCATCTCGCCCCAACGGTAGACGCTGTCATGGCTTCCGGTGGTCGCCTCGAAGCCGAGATTGCGAAGGGCCTCCATGACCTTTGACGGCCTCTCCCCCTCGGAACTGAAGGTGATAGTGAGGAACGTGAGCATCGATGTTCCTAATCCACGAACCTCCATAAATAGATATAGCGGATAGGGGCCCTAGGTTCCCTTCCCCCCACGTTCATGGAACCCCTTTGCCACGATGTATACCTCGGAGCTGGTGGGCCTTGAGGCCTTGGGAGAGTGCACCTTAACCTCCGTGAAAGAGCTCTCCACGTCGTCCATCAGTTCCCCGATCAGATCGCCCTGGAAGACCTTGGCGACGAAGCTACTGCCAGGTCTCAGGACCTTCCTTGCGGTCGACAGGGCGATCTCGACGAGTTCGACAGACCTGGCATGGTCCATGGAGTAGTTCCCGCTGATGCTGGGGGACATGTCGGAGAGGACCACGTCCGCCCCTCCCTCCATCCTCTGAAGGAGTTCATCGATGGTCCCTTGCTCCCGCATGTCCCCCCTTATGGTCTCCACTCCCTCAATTGGCGGTATGGAGTCCAGATCCACTCCCACGACCATGCCCTTGGGACCCACAGCCTCGCTGGCGACCTGCAGCCATCCCCCCGGGGCGGCCCCCAGGTCCACCACCCGGGCTCCCCTGCTCAGGATCCTGAAACGGGAGTCGATCTGGATGAGCTTGAAGGCCGCCCTGCTCCTGTAGTCCATCTGCTTGGCCTTCCTATAGTAGTAATCACTCCTCCGGTTCTGCAGCCAGCGCTTCGTCATCTCCAACGCATCCCTCCTGGCTCTGATAAACGTTTGGTCGGGGGCACAGAAGCTTTTTCACCCAGACCCCCATTATCCCACGAGAGGTGCCCGGATGAGTCGAAAGGGTTGGACATACGCCGAGGCCGGTGTCGATATCGACAGCAAGTCCAAGGCCATAGGGTCCCTGGTCTCAAAGCTCCGATTCAGGCGGAAGGGCAGGGGTACCATGGTCAGGTCGGAGAGTCAGTTCACCGGTCTGATAGACTTCGGGGACGTGTTCCTCACGCTGTGCACCGACGGGGTGGGAACCAAGCTGATGGTGGCCGAGGCCCTGGGGAAATGGGACACTGTTGGTATCGACTGTATCGCCATGAACGTCAATGACACCATAGTGCTCGGCGCCGAGCCATTGGCGTTCGTGGACTACATCGCCATCGACCACCCGGATGAGGAGCTCACCTCCCAGATCGGCGTCGGGTTGGAAAGGGGGGCCGAGCTCAGCAACATGGACATCGTTGGGGGGGAGATCGCGGTGATGCCCGAGGTGGTAAACGGGGTGGACATCTCCGGGACCTGCCTTGGCTATGTCCCTAAAGAGAGGGTGGTGGATCCCTCATTGGTGGAGGTGGGTGACGTGATCATCGGCATTCCCAGCTCTGGGATACACTCCAACGGTCTCACCCTTGCCAGGAAAATCCTCTCATCGAGCGGGGTCGAGTACTCCGAACGCCCCTCCCATCTCACCAGAACGGTGGGGGAGGAACTGCTCATGCCCACCAGGATTTACGTGAGGGACATCATTGATCTCCTCGACAGATGCAAGGTCAGGGGTATGGTCAACATCACCGGCGGGGGTCTCCGCAACTTCCTGCGGTTGAGGAGGGGGGTGGGCTTCGTCATCGAGGACCCCGTGAGACCGCAGCCTCTCTTCTCATACCTCCAGGACCTAGGGGCGGTGGAGGACATCGAGATGTACCAGACGTTCAACATGGGGATGGGTTTCGCCGTGATCTGCCCCGAGAGTACCGCAAATGATGCCTTGGAGAGCCTAGGTCATGGATCGGCCATCGTCGGCAGAGTCTCCGATGGGGAGGGCGCCTCCGTTCCAGCGATGGGGCTCCACTACGACACCTACTGACGGCTGGATCTGGGCGAGGCTCGCACCCCGTGAGCGATGACCGCGGACACGGCCCCCATGGCGGTGCAGGTCTCGAGGGACATGTCGAAATCGGTTATTTCCAGATGACCCCTGACGATCTCATGGATGGACCGAGGCACCCCTCTGGGGCCTAGTCCGAATATTAAACATATGCTTCTGCCTCCCGTCAAGGCGGCCACTAGTTCATCAACGTCCACACTCTTCCCTGGATATGGATGGCTGGTGGTCAGTACCGCCTCCCCCAACTGAGGGGGGAATCCCTTCCCAGGGAAGGGAAACGAGTGGAACCTGCCTGAGGATGAGAGCTGCCTCAGGTACAGGCCGTCCTCACCTATGCTGGTGGTCTCCGCCACCCACTCCGCCATCTCCCTTGGGGTGGAGAGGCCCTCCGGGAATGGGAAGCCAAATACGGCTAGGTTCTGATCAAAGGCCAGAGCAAGGGCGCCGGCCCTTGCCAGGACCCTCCTATGCGCCTCCCTGAAGTTCCGAGAATCGTACGAATTGTAGAGTCCTATCGTCACCCTTCCCATCCTGGACACGCCCTCCACATCGGTTGAGAGGTATTTACAATCAGCGAGCTCATGCCTCGGAAAACGGGACTCTCTCCACACTCTCGAGCGTGTCCTCGTTCCATTTGAAGGCGAGGCGATCCCTGCCCTTCCATACCTTTCTCTGAAGGAGATATCCCACCATGAGGCTCATGCCCAGAGTCGCCTCGACATAGGCAACGCCTTTGGTGGCCTCACGATTTATCTTCCCCCAGGATTGCGCCTCCTCGAATGTGCAGCCGGAAAGGCCCCCCCAGAACGGAACATCGGTGGTGATCTGCACCGCGTAGTGATGCCCGCCTCTGTCATACCCCATGGTCTCGGCTGCGACCTCTGTCTGCTGGATGAAGTTCTTGGGAACCCCGCCGCCGATGTATAGCACCCCGGTCTTCTCCGACTTGATCTTGATCTGGGTCAGCTCCCAGTTGTCGCGTATGGGGTCGATTCGCATGAGGTCCCTCCCCTCCTCCTTACTCCTGACATGGGCGCCTGTCAGGCCGATGCCTATCGAAGAGTCGTTGAGTGCTGGAACAAAGATCGGGACGCCGTACCTGTGGGCGTTGAACAGTATCGAGCTCCTGTCGTCCACCCGTGACCCAAGGACATCCATGAACTCTCGACTGGAGTATACCCTGGGATCAAGGGATTCAGCTATCTTCCCGATGTAGGAGTCCGTCTCCCTGAACATCTTCTCGTCCACTAGGGTGTCGTAAATCCTGTCGATGAAGTGCTCCCTGAGCAGAAGGTCGTCGATATCCGGAGAGCATTTGTAGTGACCGTGACCCTGGGCCTGGTAGAAATCCTGGTAGGGTATGGCACCGACGGATACTATGACATCGACCATGCCGAACCTCACCATATCGACGATGATCTTCCTGAGCCCCCCCGCGATCAGCGGCCCAGCGAGGCCCATGATCATGGTAGGGCGAGTCTCATCCCTCAGTGCCCTCTCATAGGCTGTGGAACATGCCGCCAGCGCCCTGCTCTGTATGGAGCTGTCCTTGTACGCTTCCATCAGCTCCTCTACGGTGTCAATAGAGTCAAAGTCTATGTGCTTGACCCTCTCCATCAGAAGGTCCTCTCTCCGTTTCACTCTCAAACCCCCCCAACACATCTCTTATGATGTTAGAACAATTGCTCATCAACGGGATCAATCTGCACTGCTCTTCCTGGGCCTGCTACAGATGGCATACTCATCGCCATCGAAGAAGACGTCGAGATCCGGGTTCTCGGCCTGGATATCCTCGATCTTCTTGAGGACCTCACGGAGGGTCAGGTCTCCGTGCTCGTCGATCCTGATATGAACGCGCTTCTCCATCTGCAACTCCTGGCCTGGGCCCGACTATTAGATTAGATATGCGGTCAGTATATATCTTTTTGTCCCTCCTCGATGGGCGACAGATATGCGAGTTTTGCACGGTTGACAATTTTCATTACCCATGAGACAACGATTGCCAGAGAATTACAATGTATTGTAGACGATTCAAAAAAAACTAGCCAGAGCGAAATCATAAAATAGGTACTCGGGGGTGTTGGACTCATCTAGAGGCATGCTAAAGGTGCTCGCTTGAGCAGAAAAAGAGGAAAGAAAAGCGGTGACCAACAGACATCTGGCACCGGTCGATCCGACGAAGAGACGTCTGGTATATTGGGAGAGCGATCATCCGACGTGCAAGGGATGGAGAGGCTCAAGAACTGGCTCCTGAGCGAGGAGGAGTCGGTGGAATCCTGGATAGACGACGGGAGCAGCATTGCTGCCCAGACACAGTCTCGAACTGTGATTCCCGATGATGTGGGGACGGGGATCCAAGATCCTGATTCGGCGGTTCTCGAATCTCTTAAGGGGGAGAACGCCAGACTGAGGGCCCGACTGGAGGAAATGGTGGAGGGGCTCCCAGAGGATCAGGGAAGCATCCTCCGGAGGGAGATGAAATTGATGGACCTCGAGGAGAGGCTCAGGGAGAGGGAGAGCGCACTGGACGATCCTCTCGCCTCCAGATCTCATAGAGACCCCAATCTCGAGGAGAGGTTCCAGGAGGAGTTGCGGGAGAAGGAGGATGACTTCCGGAAGCGCGAGATGGAGTTCAAGACCAGGATAGAGACCCTGGAGAACGAGTTGCATGAGAGGGAGTCCGAGAGTCGCCTGAAGGAGGAGCAGCTCAGAATTGCCAAGTTGAACAACCCCCAGATAGAGGAGGAGTTCAAGCAGAAATTCGATGAGTTACAGAGGAAAGGGCAATTCATCGACCATCTCGAGGTGGAGGTGAAGAATCTCAAGGCGGAGCTGATCCAGAAAGATGAGGAGCTCAAGAAGATCAGCGATCTCCTGAAATTCAAGGATTCGGAGTTCGGCCAGAGGGAGGAGGACCTGCTCTACCGCGAGAGGACGTTCGAGGAGGAGATACGCAGGTTCGAGGTGGCGAAGAAGGAGGCCTCCGGCCTGGAGGGGCTGGACATGAAGAAGCGCCTGGAGGCTCTGAAGGACGAGATCCAGATAAATGAGGAGGAGATTAAGAACAAGGAGAAATACCTGAACTCCAAGGAGAACGAGCTGCGCAGGCGTGAGCAGAACCTCATCGAGGAGGAGATAGAGACTCGGGAGGAGGAGAGGGCTATAGAGGTCCAGCAGGCCAAGGTCAAGACGGGCAACAGGAGGTTCGATGATCTGCTGCTGGGAGGGATTCCTTTCGGATCGAACATACTGGTCCATGGACCCCCGTTCACCGGCAAGGAGGTGCTGATAGGCCAGTTCATATCCGAGGGTCTGACCAAGGGTGTGCCATGCATATTTGTGCTCACAGACAAGACCCCCTCGGACATCAGGAAGGAGATGCAGTTCATAATCTCAGGCTTCGAGGAGTACGAGAAACTAGATCTGGTGAGGTACGTGGATACATATTCGATGAGCATGGGGCAAGCGACAGAGGACCCTTACACGACGTTCATCGAGGATCCGACAGATCATAAGGGAATCATGGAAGCGGTGGAAGTCGAGGCCAAAAAATATGAGGAGAACGGTCACCGGTACTACAGACTGGCGTTCAGGTCACTGTCGACGCTCGTCGCCTACTCGGATCCCATATCCACCTTCCGTTTCCTGAGTCCATTCTGTGGAAAGAGGAAGCGGGACAAGGCCGTTTCCATGTTCGCGATGGAGAAGGGGATGCATGGTGATCAGGAGATCCAGATGTTCGGGTCAGTCATGGATGGGATGATCGATTTCAAGGTGGATCAACTGAAGACCTACTTCGCAGTGAAGGGGATCACGGACATTCAATCCAGAACCTATATCAGATACACCTCCACCAAGTCCTCGCTCAGTATAGGGTCGTTCTCCCTCGATCACATCAGGTGATCAGGCTACCTCGATGCCACCAACATGCTGCTTTGAGGATTTCTTCTGGATGTTGACCCTAGGAAGGGGGAACGGTGGTGGAAGCTTGACGTCCCTCGACACAAGCAGGGCCGCTGGAATGCAGTTCGAGACGATGACGTTGTGAACGATGTTTGCCTCCTCTACCGGCATGGATGCGGTCTTGCTCCATTCCTTGATGAGCGGCTCGATGTCCCCATTGACTACCATCGTTCCCTCTATCTTGATGTAACCACGGTTGGAGTAGTTCACCATGAATCTGAACCCGATGTTCGCCGTGTCAGATTCCACCCTGGTTATCTCCGTTATAGAGCTGTTCTGATCCACCCTGACATTCTGGACCTTCTCACTCGATTGAGTGAACCGCTTGGCCTCGATAGACAGTGTCTCAAATGAAGTGACTTTCATGCAATCACCATGTGGACTCTCACCTCCATTGACGGAAGAAGCATAAGAGGATTCCGACCGTTCACGACGCGATGTGAAAGGGGGCGGAAGATGCCGCGGGCCGGACTCGAACCAGCGACTTCAAGATTTCGGATCTCCCTGAGAGAGAACTTCAGTCTTGCACTCTCCCAACTGAGTTACCGCGGCATTGAGGATTGGAAGAAGGTAATCGCAATAATAAACTTTGCCCCGCTGGCCAGATCGAGTGATGAATCGATGACCTCTCGGGATTGGACGCCTTCACTGGGCAGGAACGCTGTATTTGACCCTCTTGAGATTTACCCATTTTATTATCTGACCTGATAATCAATAGGCCAGGACCGCATTTCAGAAGTGACGCGGGAGACCTGATTTTCAAACACCAGCCAACAGCAACAAGATTTTATATAGTAATACTCCAGTAGAATTGCCAATAGTATTGCCTGGCATGGTGTTGATGGTGAGGTCTTCAGATCGCATTAGAATTCCTAGATCAAAGAGGCGGGGCTTCCTGAAACGAGACAAGGAGGGTGTAGCCTCAACCGTGGGAACCATCATGGCACTCCTGGTGTTCCTGGCATTCCTTGGTCTGTTCACAAACACATACATACCGATATGGATGCTCGACAACGAGCATGAACACATGAACGAGGTGATGAACGAGTTCGGGGAGTTCAAGGCCCGAATTGCCTCGCTCATTGTGAATTACCAGACGACCGGTCTGACCTCGATCATCATGTACACGCCCATAACCCTGGGAGCGGCGGGCGTCCCCATATTCGCCTCGCCAACGATAGGTCAGCTGGACTACGAACCCTCGGGTACGACCAACAGCAGCGGCGTGAGCATTGACTTCGCCTATGACACGGGGGGCGGCATCGTGAACGTGAACAATTCTGGAGGGGGCAAGCTGGAGCTCTATGCACCCAACAGGTACTATGTCCAGCAATGGGTGGCCTACGAAAATGGGGCGCTACTCGTGAGGCAGACAGATGGTCAGTCGATGAGGGCTGCCCCCAGCATAAACGTGAATCTGATGGCGTCCGGTAAGGTGAACCTGACATTCACCCAGATCGACTTCATAGGGTTGAACTCGTCGTACTCTGGGACAGGGTCGGTAGGCGCCACCACCCAGCTGAAATATCTGGATTACCAGTACTACTCTTCAGACCAGCTTCAGGGGGAGGTCAGGATGACCTTCGTCACGATGTATAACTCATCCTGGATGTCGTTCCTGAGTGACATATGCTCTAGCGCGGGATTGGTAGAGGGGGCCACAGGCAACTACACCTTGACCGATACCCAGGTCACGGATGAGATACACAGGGTGGTGTTCACGATAATGGATTGCGGTTCCATGATATACAACCGAGCGTACGTATCGACAACGATCAAATTCTGAGGAACGGTGAATTGGATGGAGGAGATTGAACCGATCAGGCCCGATGGATCCGTCGAGGAAGCGCTGGCGGCGGAAGCCCCCAGCGAGCAGGAGAAGGACTTCGAGTACTTCTCGGCCGAGACCACTTTCAGGGACAGGGTCAGGTACTCATATCTCAAGTTGCTCAGAAGGGTAACTCCCAACAGGGCGACCAAAGTGAGACTCCCCATGGGGGAAGTCGCCCAAAGGATCAAGTGGTCCCAGGGGAAGGGCTCTGTGATCACCGAGATCCCGCCCATCGAGGACCCCATGATCGAGACCATAGAGGTCTATCCTATCACTGAACCCCACTCGTACATGAGGATCACCTTCAACAATTCCAACAATGAGTATCTCTTCGATCCCATCGAACCGAATCTCAACGAGAAGGAGGACAAGCTCCTGAAACTAATCAAGGACACCCTCCATCGAACACTGGGTTACGAATGGGAGAAGCTCTCCGAGTTCGACAAGGAGGAATACCTCACCAAGAGCGTCGAGAGCTACATCAAGAGCAGGGGGACCAAGGTCGACCCTATCACGAAGAAGAAGATCGAATACTACATCATAAGGGACTTCGTGGGCTACGGGCCCGTGGATATCTTCATTAGGGATGCCATGGTGGAGGACGTCTCCTGCGATGGTGTGGGGGTCCCCATTTTCATATTCCACAGGAAATACGAGAGCGTCAAGACATCGCTGGTATTCGACAATGAGGATGATCTTAACTCATACGTTGTTGCGCTTGGCCAGCGCTGCGGCAAACAGATCTCGGTTTCCAACCCCATCCTGGACGGGACCACGCCGGAAGGACACAGGATACAGGCCACCTATGCCCATGAGGTCACCACCCGCGGTTCCACCTTCACCATCAGAAGGTTCAAGGACACACCATTCACCCCCGTTGACCTGGTGAAATTCGGGACAGCGAGCCCCGAGATGGTCGCATACTTCTGGCTCGGGGTCGAGAACGGAGAATCGATGATAATTGCGGGAGGCACTGCGTGCGGCAAGACCTCTACGTTGAACTCCATCGCGCTCTTCATACCACCGGGAGCGAAGGTGATCACCATGGAGGATACACGTGAGATCAACCTCCCCCACGAGAACTGGATCCCGGGGGTGACAAGGACGGGCACCGGGGAGAAGGGATCGGACGGTAAGGTACCTGGCGAGATAGATATGTACGACCTGGTACGCGCCTCTCTGAGACAGAGACCAAACTACATCATCGTGGGAGAGGTGAGGGGAAAGGAGACCTACATCATGTTCCAGGCCATGGCCACCGGCCACACAACCTATTCAACGATGCACGCCGACTCCGTCAAGTCCATGGTCAACAGGCTGGAGAATCCACCCATCAACTGCCCCAGAATACTTCTTACCGCCCTCAGGAATGTGATCATTCAGACCCACGCAAGGGTCGGTACGGACCTGGTCAGACGCATCAAGCAGGTGATCGAGATCGTGGGATTCGAGCCAGAGACCAACGAGCTCATCAGCAACACAGTTTACGAATGGGATCAGGCCACAGATCGGTTCATATACAAAGGACACAGCTTCCTCTTTGACAAGATAATGGAAATGAAGAGCCTCACCCACGAGGAGATGCTGAATGAGTTTGAGAGGAGAATCGATATAATTCGCTATATGGTCTTCAAGGACCTGAATGACCACAGGAAGCTCTGGTCGCTCATCAATGCCTATTACAAGAGCCCCGAGAAGACGCTTGCATATATCAGGAATGAAATGAGAGAGGGAGGGCAGGAAGTTGTCGCCTGAGATTTCGGATCTCTTCGCCAGAATGGAATCCACCAAGACGGAGTACATCAAGACCAAGAGGGCTGAGGAAAAGGCGGTGGATGTGGGACCCCACCAGATACGGCTCCCTGCGGGCGCGATCCCGGATTACATCAAGCTCACCAAGTACAAGGAGTTCAGCTGGAGGATCCTCGGTGCCTTCGTTCGGCTGAAGAGGAAGCCCAGCCCCAAGCTCGAGCAGTCACTGCTCGAGGCACAAATCAAGATGAGGCCCGAGGAGTACCAAGCCTATGTATGGATGAGTTCCATTCTCGTCCTCATAGCGATGGCGGTGATCGCCGTGGTGGCGGGAGGCATCATCTGGGCGTTCCTGGGGGTGGACGCGAGCCTGGTTCTGATTCTGACCATCGTACTGATCATAGTTCCACCATTGCTGACCTACGCGGTGCTCATTGGCTCACCATCATCGAAGGCCAGGGGCCGTGGGAGGGATATCGACAAGAGAATCGGACCGGCCATGAACTTCATCTCTGCCATGGCCTCCGCCGATGTCAACGTGGACGTGATCTTCAAGGAGCTGTCAAGACAGCCCATCTACGGCGAGATCAGGAACGAAGCGGAGTGGATCACCCGGGACACCGAACTACTGGGAACGGACATATTGACGGCCGTGAATTGGGCGGCCCAGAGGACACCTTCCAAGAAGTTCCAGGAGTTCCTGCAGGGGGTGGTCACAACCTCCACATCCGGTGGGCAGCTCAAGCCCTACTTCCTGCAGAAGGCTGAGCAGTTCGAGAAGGAGTACAAGCTTGACATGAGGTCCCAACTCGAGACCCTGGGACTTATGGCCGAGTCGTTCGTCACCGTAGTGGTGGCGTTCCCACTGTTCCTGGTGGTCATAATGGCCATCATGGCCATTGTGCCAAGCGGAGGCGGCGGCGGGGACATGACGATCACCCTGCTCTACCTGGTGGTATTCCTGATGATACCAATATCCCAGTTCGGCTTCATTTTCTTCATATGGAACATGACCAAGGAGTCGCAGATATGAGGTGGTTGTAGAATGGCGAGCAAGGACATCCTGGACCTGAGCCAGCTGAAGGTTACCAAGAGGGACCGCGCGAAGACCATCCTGATGATAGGCATAGTGGTGGCGATCATCTTGTTCTTATTTGGCGCCCTGGATGCCATAGGGGGCATCGAGACGCCTTTGGAGTGGATTACCTTCGTGGCCCTGGGTCTGATGGCGATATGCGGCCCATACGGCTTCTACGTCTCCATGAAGCACAGGCGAATAAAGGAGATAGAGGCAAGGCTCCCCGATTTCCTTAGGGATGTGGCCGAGGCGGGCCGCTTCGGAATGACGCTCGCGGACGCGGTCGTGGTGGCCTCCAGGGGGCGATACGGCAAACTGACACCGGAGATCCGCAGGATGGCGGCCCAGATCGACTGGGGCGTTCCGGCCGCGGAGGCCATGCGCCTGTTCACGGAGCGTGTGGACACGCCCCTGGTTAACAGGATGATGTCCATCATCATCAAGTCGAATGACGCCGGGGGGAACGTCGCGGATGTGCTGACCATGGTGGCCCACGACGCCAGGGAGACCATGCTGAACCAGGAGGAGAGGAAGATCTCCATGTCCACCTACATGGTCGTCACCTACATCGCGTTCTTCGTCTTCATCGCCACCATCATGATCCTGAACACCACATTCCTTCCCAGGATGGTAGAGGCCGGTTCGCAGGTCAACGCTGAGGCCACTGAAATAAAGAACATGCCCACCACCATCCAGACGGACATCATCCCCCAGGTGCAGTTCATCTTCGTGGCCGCCGTGGTCATCCACGCCTTCGGGGACGGCATCCTGGCGGGTGTCCTCCAGGACGGCAGGGTCACCAATGGGATGAGACACAGCTTCATAATGCTGCTTATCGGAGTCATCGGAACGAGCTTACTGTGAGGTATGAGTATGGTAGAGGCCATGGAGAGAAGCATGGACGAGATCCCCGAGGAGAATGGAAGGAAGGTGAAGGCGGGAGCCACCAGCAAGTACCTCTCATTGTTGCTGAAACTCAAGAACAGACCGATGAAGGTGAGGATACCATCGGGCATTGAGACGATAGACGTCGATGTGATCACGCAGGTCCCGAAGATATCCGATTCGAAGGTGGACGAGGTGGAGATCACCTCCATCAGCAGGCCCTTCAGCTACGTCAGGATCAAGTACGACAATGCGGGCGGGGAGTACCTCTACGAGGTCATCGAACCTAAGCTGACAGAGGATGAGCAGAGCCTCCTCGAGGTCCTGAAAAGCGCCCTGGTGATGTCACTGAATCTTGCCGAGGGAAAGACCCTAGAGGAGAAGAGTGAGATCCTAGAGGGAGGGATGAATATCCTGTTGAAGGACTTCGGAGTAACCCTTCATCCCCTATCGAATGAGAGGATCCTCTATTACCTGAGAAGGGACTTCATCGGTTTCGGGGTAATCGACGTGATGATGATAGACCCCAACGTCGAGGACGCTTCCTGCGACGGGGTGAACATTCCGCTCTACATATTCCACCGCAAGTACGGGTCGATACGATCCAACGTGATCTTCGAGAAAGAGGAGGAGCTGGACTCTTTCGTGGTCTGGCTGGCCCAGAAGAGTGGAAAGCACATATCGGTGGCCGACCCCCTGCTCGATGCCACTACACCTGACGGCTCGAGGTTAAACGCGACCCTGGGCAAACACGTGACAAAGAGGGGGTCCTCGTTCACCATCAGGAGGTTCAGGGAGAACCCCTTCACGCCCATCGACCTTCTCAAGTTCAGGACCATGAGCACGGACATGATGGCCTACCTCTGGACGGCGACCGAATACGGAAGCTCCATGCTCGTATGCGGTGGAACGGCCAGCGGGAAGACCACCACCCTGAACGCGGTCCTGCTGTTCATACCCCCCCAGATGAAGATCGTGTCCATAGAGGACACCAGGGAGCTCAACCTTCCGCATGAGAACTGGATCCCGGCGCTCACCAGAGAGGGTTTCGGGGGAAGGGCCTCGGGCGGGGGGAGCGGAACCATCGACATGTTCGATCTTCTCACGGCATCCCTGAGGCAGAGACCTCAGTACCTAATGGTCGGCGAGGTCAGGGGAAAGGAGGCCTATGTCGTCTTCCAGGCAATGGCCACTGGAAAGACCGCGTACTCCACCTTCCATGCAGAGGACGTCCAGGCCATGGTCCACAGGATGGAGAACGACCCCATCAACCTTCCAAGGGCTCTGATGACCGCCCTTGACATCGTGCTCCTGCAAGCCCAGGTCAAGGTGGGCACCAAGATGACCAGGAGGGTGAAGTCCCTCACGGAGATCGTGGGTATGGACCCCGAGACCGGTGAGCTCATAACCAACTCGGTGTACACCTGGAACCCGGCCGATGACACCTTCAATTTCAGCGGTCATTCCTACGTCTACGAGAAGGTCCGCACCATAAGGAACTGGTCCCCCCGGGAAATGGAACGGGAGATCAAGAGAAGGGTGGACATCCTGGAGTACATGAAGGTCACCGACGTGGACAACTACAGGAAAGTCGCCAAGATCGTTTCCGCTTACTACAGGGATCCCAAGAGCATCATGGAAGAGGTCAAGAGCAAGCTCGAGGAGAAGGACTCCACCCATTACTGAGATTCGATCCATACCTGATCGCCCCGTGTTCCAAGCCCGACAAATCAGTTCATGTTCCGGATGGGTAGAGTATGGGCTCCTCGCCAGAACCATATCGATTTGAGATCTTCATAAGCAGTGCGTATGCTCATACGGAATCGGACATAAAGAAGGGATTTGGAAGAGGTTTGGGGGTTCGATTTCAGGTGCCCTTCTCGGTATTATCCTCCCCGGCGTCGCCCTTATCGGATTCGTCATTCTGAGACTCCTCCGCGGCCT
>CAZQLP010000008.1:0-4316 GCA_964594225.1 uncultured Methanomassiliicoccales archaeon | reverse complement strand
TTCCTCGGCCGCCTCGTCCTTGGACTTCGCCTTGCCCGCCGAGCGCCTTACGATCCGCCTCAGGGGCCTGCGCTTGGGCTCCTCCTTTTCGGCGATTTTCGTCTCGAAGATTGTCCCACACTTGTGGCAGATGGTCGCGTCCCGGGGATTGAGGGTTCCGCACACTGGGCAGGGGAACGCCCCGCTCTTGCGGCGCTCCTCCTCCTCGGTGAGCCAGTTCTCAAAGGAGATGTAGTTGGGCCGCTTCTTCCACCACGCGATGAACTTGGCCTCGGAGTACTTCCTGCCAAGATCCTCCTTCGCGAGCTCCTTCTGATCGGCGAGCATAGACTCGTACTGCTCCCTCATTTTCTTGATGTACTCGTCCTCCTCCTCACCGATGGTTTCCCCGATAAACCTGGCCCCGCACTCGGGGCATGTGGTGGCACTGGCAGGTATCCAGGCGCCGCACTCGCTGCACTTGGCCGTACCGGTCTCGAATTCAACACCGCACTTGGGGCACTTCTTCGAGTTCTCTGGGATCAGGGCTCCACACTCACCGCACTCGACCATCTTACCCAGGCCGTATTTGTACAGGTACAGGGAGAACCCGATGATCACGCCCGCGACTACGATTATGATAACGAGCCACACCCACCAGGGGATGGAACCCGCCTCGTAGATGGGCTCAACATATATCCCGGCGTTCGCATAGTACGCTGTTCCACCGATGTCCACCTGGACCTTGATTAGGTAGTCCCCCGTCTCAAGCCCGGCTGGGATGTATATGGGGGTCTCGTAGTACCCGATTGAGTTGGTAGTGGTGGTGGTCGAGTCGCCTATCTGTACTCCGCTCACCGTTGTTAGGCTTGCGGTCACCGTCAGTCCGCTCAGTGGCTGACCGCTGATTTCGTTGGTTACAGTACCTCTCACGAATACCTGGGTGTCGGGTTCATAACTGGTTATTCCCCCAAGATTGATGTTGATGATCGGTTCTGGAGGGGTGATGTTGAATTCGACGCTGATCCAATTGTTATCATACCTTCTCTCGGTTATCACCATGTCGTGATTGGCCCAGGCAACGATGTCGTTGACGCCCATGGTCCCATTGATGACCCATGTCTGATTGATGTTGACCGTGCCATCGGCACCTATATCTGTGGTGAACCTGGCGATTGTCGTGATGTATGAGTCGTTATCCATCGAGTACAGCCACACATCGACACCGAGTGCCGAGTTCAGGCCGTCGTTCTTGAGCGTTGTTACGACGTTGACTGCATCTCCTGCGGAGGCATTTCCGATCACCTGCCCGCCCTTCATCACCTGGATCGAGCCAATGAACAGGAAGTCGGGCCTGTAATCGATGACGTTGATGGTAGCGGAGGTGTTGTCATTGGAATAATCAGTCTCCTTGACGATCTGGTCCGGGTTGACCTGGATGTATATGATCCTCGTCTCCATCTTCTGATAGTCGGAAGTGTTGGCCTGCCATACGCCCACGGCGGCATTGGTCTCGGAACTCAGGATCTGGGGGACCACGACCTCATCGAACATCGTTCCGGTCGATGGAATCCCTACCCAGAATCTCACCACGACGTTGCTGGCGGTGCTCTCCCCTTCGTTCCTGATGTCGACCTCGACCTCGAGCATGTTCCCGACCTCTACCTGACTGGCGGGCGAGAACTGCACGTCTGCAGGAACCAGGTCGGCATAGTTCTTGACATGAACTGCCTTCTCAACACGGTTGTTGTCATCGTTCGATTCCTCTATGAGATCGTCCTCATCGACGATGACTATGAGGGTGTAGTTCCCAGGCATGCTGGGCGTCCAGGTTATCGTTGTCAGTCCTGTGGTGTTGGCATAGATCTGGGAGATTACCTCCTCACCCACCAATGTCTCCGGTCCCACGGGCGGCTGCTCGTATAGGCTCACATTGACATCGGTAGCAGAGACGTCTCCATCGTTCTTCACCCTCACCGTCACCACAGTGCTGGAATTGACTGTGGGAGAGGAGGGTTCGACGGTGATATCATCGGAGGTGATGACCAGATCGGGTACTCCCCTAACATCGACCCAGGTGTAATTCACGTTGTTGGTCTCGTTAGGCTCTGGAATCACCCCGTAGGGATCCACCGTCACCGAGATGTTGTGAAGTCCGAGAGGATACGCCGCAGTCCAGTTGGAATAGACATTGATTGTCTCGTCGGGGTCGATCCTTTCCAGGGTCACATCCTCTATTATCGTATCGTCATCCTGGAACCTTATGAGCACATAGTGTGCCGGTACGACTCCCACGTTGCTGATGTTGGCCTGAAGATTGACGATCTCATTCCTGGCGGGAGTGAGATCCGAGACATGGAACGGGGGGTCCAGGTCTGGCAGGGCGTCGCTGATCTTTATAGTGACCGCCCTGTCATCACGGTAGACAGGTGTGCTGTATGGTTCGAATGAAACGGGTGAATATGAGTCGCTGTCGAATCTCTGGCCATCATACCAGTATGTGGCGTTGAGCCTGAATGTCCCGAAGAATTGGAATCCGCTTGAGGTTATCCTGTTGCACAAGCACTGGAACAGTACGTATCCATCGTCCCCGGATGTTCCTGATGTGTAGTATGTACCATTGTAGTAGAAGTCGACCTCCACGTATGCCCCCTCCAAGGGAGCACCGGTTCCGTCGAGGACCATGGCATTGAGCCACTGGTAATGCACGATTATGGCGGATTCCTTCGCCACTAGGGCCGGGGCGCTGATGCCAGTCAGATACGCCACGGAATTGCCACCGAAACCGGACCACGACCTGGTGAAGGTGGAGTTAAATGCGGTGACCGTGGCATTGGAATCGCTTGCCGCTACAATGTCCGCCCCCACGGTGGACTCGGTGATCGTGATTGAGGTGTTGTCATGCAGTTCCAAGGTGATCATGGACCCGACCTGAGATGGGTCTATGAACATCTCCGATTCATCGAAGAAATAGATCCTCAGGTTGGCGTTCGATGTCAGGGTCGAGTTGATCAATGATAGGCTCGCGTTGTTCTCCAACAGCATCTGGAACTCATTGTTGGTCTCTTGAACGATCTTCAGGGTGGCCTCGTCCAATATCAGTGAGGCGTTGTCCCTTATGATGATGTTGCCTACCTGATTGAAGGTAGTACCCTCCATGGTCAGTGATTCGTCACCTTCCAGGACCAGATCCAAGGGGTTCACCGTAAGCTCTACGATGATGTTCCTGCTGGCTGTATTGTTTTCATAACTGTATTCCTCGATTGTGTGATCTCCGTTAACGACCACGTAGATCGGGAACGTCCCTATCTGGCTTGGAACCCATGTCACCTCGGTCGAGTTAGAGCCACCGAGAGGGACGTTGACGTTCGAGGTACCGATGAGGGAACCTCCAGAGTCTGGATTGCCAGCGTAGAACTGCACGGTAACATTGATCGCACTGGCTTTTCCCTGCACGTTCCTGATCGTGGCGCTGATGTCAACCTCGCTATCTGTATAGGCGGGTTGTGGATCAAAGGAGATGTCACCTGAGGTTATCGAGAGGTCAGGGAGCTGCGCAAGTACGTTCACCTGCAGTGAGAATTCGTTGTTGTCCTCCCTCGCCTCATTGATTATATCATCCGGATCCACGGTCGCAGTCAGTATATGAGTCCCAGCAATTCCTGGGGACCACGTGGTCTCGATATCGATCGAACCCCCACCGATGAGGGAGTCAATGGTCGTGTTGAAAACCTCTACGCTCACATTGTTATAGAAATCTGTGAGGAACAGAGCAAAGTCGGTAGCTGCTGTTAGACCATTGTTCTCGACGGTGATGGTTACCCCAACATCATCGTCATCATATATTGGTTCGAATTCAAGGGCAACGTTTGACAGTACGAGGTCTGGTTTATCCAGAATCAGTTCCGTGAACTGGACCACCAGGCTGTCTCTCTGATCCGACTCGCCCATGGCTGGATAGATCTCGAATTCAGGGTTGCCAACGGCATAGAAACCAACCCCAGTTCCGTTGGTGTAGGTCATGTTGAGATCGTAGCTGCCAACATACATGGAGTTGGGCATTGATTCTTCTGAGATCGTCTCGACCAGAAGGGGAAGGTGATTCGTTCCATCGAATCCTGTCTCCTTGTACGAGGTTGTATTCTTACCGAGATAATCCAGGATGCTGTCGGGTGGAGTGTTCTGTATTCCGTTGGGAGTATAGTAGTATGCTGGAACCCCCTCCGGTATCACCGTTGCGTTGGTTATAGCTCCACTGACGGGTAGCATCTGGGAGTCCAACGCAGAAATGTCTGCCCATCTGTACATATAGATTGTTGGGCTGAATCCAATTTCGA